>JAJPYT010000079.1 GCA_021204845.1 Prevotellaceae bacterium
CCAGGCTCTTCAGGCTACTATGCAGGCAGCCATTGACAACGCTTACGCAAGCGCCACGGGTTATGCCGACGCTCTCTCAAGCGCAGCCAATGCTTACACAGACTCTCAGACGAACTCGGCGTTAGGTTCCGCCAACTCCTACACCGATTCTCAGACGAGCTCGGCACTGAGTTCCGCCAATTCCTACACCGACGCTCAGACCGCGGCAGCCAACGCCTACGCTGAGGCTCAGGCGGCGGCAGCCCAGGCAGCAGCCATCGCAGCCGCCCAGGAGTCTGTCGAGGCAGCAGCCTCCACATTGCAGTCCGCTCTTAGCGCTGCCACTTCCACTTTGGAGGCACAGGGCATAAGCATCAACGAGATCAGCACTTCCCTCTCAAGTCAGGGCAGTTCAATCTCCGACTTGCAGGCTAACGTAGCGGCTCTCGTTTCTGCCGACGCCACTCTCACCGAGGGCATCACCACCGCCCAGGCACGCGCCGACGAGGCTTACGAGCTGGCACAGAGTGCGCAGACCCTGGCAGAGACCAACAAGGCTAATCTCGAGACTCTCCAGAGCACTGTGAACGGTGAGATTGCCTCCTTGCAGACACAGATTGAATCCGCACAGAGCCAGATTGACGGTGTTAGTGCCAACCTTTCAAGCAACACCAGTGATCTGCAGTCTCAGATTGACGCGCTGAACACCCTGATAGAGAGTCTGGGCGGTGAAGTTGCCAGCAGCGTCTCTTCAACCGTTACTTCACTGCAGGAACAGATTACTGCCGTTAATGAACTGATTGCCGACAAGCAGTCCCAGATTGACGATCTGAACGACCTGGCACAGAGCCTCAGCGACGCCATTACAGCTAACTCAAATTCTATAACCAGCATCAGCAATACAGTCGCCGGCTTGCAGACCTCTGTCAACACACTCGACTCTCAGGTAAGCGTGCTCCAGGGCAACGTGCAGACCGTGCTCACAATGGCAACCAACAATGCCGCCGACATCTCTTCTCTGACCACCCAGTTCAACAGCCTCAGCTCTTCAAACGAGTCTCTGAGGTATGCGCTCGTGACCCAGTTGAAGACCTATGTTGAGGACTTGCAGAGCCAAATCTCGTCGAACAGCAGTGCCATCTCGCATAACAGCAGTGACATTACCACAATTAACGAGACCCTCGAGAAATTGCAGAAGGCTCTTGAGACATGCGAGAGCAAGATTTCAAGCAACAGCAGCGCCATTTCCACGAATGCCGGCAATATAGCCACTAACGCTGAGAACATCGCCACCAACACATCCGCTATCAGCGAACTGAGAGAACAAATCAGTGAGCTGAAAGGAGTTGTCTCAAGCTTAAGCGGCGTTTCTGGCGAATACCTTGACAAGCTTCTGGAAGTTTACGGTAGCATGGAAGACTTGGTAGCGACAAGTCAGGCTTCCATCCTGGCAACTCTCGGGAATGAAGTGACTGAGCTGACTGATTATATAGATAAGCAAGTTAGTGCGACCAACAAGAACGTGACGGAGTTGCAGTCTTCTCTCGAAGCGAAAGTGACGGCTCTGCAGCAATCTATTGAAGAAGGCTTGTCGGGTCTGGAGGGTTCCATCGAAGCGAACGTAACGACTCTGCAGGAATCAATCGACGCGACATTGCTTGCGGCATACACATACACCGAGACTTATGCCGGTGAGGTGGCGGGACAACTAAGCGAGGATATTGCCACCGCACAGGACGCAGCAGATACTGCCAACGCTTCTATTGAAGAGTTGAAGAATGCGTATGCAGAGGCTGACGACAAATTGCAAGATCAGATTGATGAGATAGTCAATGTATACTTGCAAGATCTTGCGGACAAGATTGACGCCGCTACCACTGACATACAGACTAACGCTGACAAGGTAGCCGACTTACTGACGGAGTATGCTAAGAGCGAAGATTTGGCAGCTGCCCAGCATGTTTTGGATAGCTTGGCAACAGTGTTAGGTCTGACTTACGAAACATTGACGGGGGTAAATAGCACAGTTGATATAATATACAGTGACTATATAACCCAGGCGGCTCTGGAGAAAGCCATTGACGGTTTCCTCACACAAGCTGATATAGAAGGCTTGGCTTCGTTGGATGTTATGTATGGCGCATTGGATGACTACGCTAAGACAAGCGATTTGAGCATCTACGCCACCACTGAGAGTTTGCAGAATGCCGTGCTGTATGTCTTGAACACCGTCGACGCGAACGCGTTTACTGTTGTTGAGAATCTGCAAATGTTGATCAGCGGCAACTTCAACACGCTTAAGGCACTTATTGACGCCAACAAGGAAAGTATAGGTAAAGTCTCCGATATTGTCGAGACTCTCCAGAGCGACGTTGTCGCTGAGGCAAAGCGCCTGAAGAGCATGGTATACATTCCCAAATCATACGTTGGCGGTATCGCATGCATAGACTTCGTGACTCTTACGTACACCTCCTGGACTAATCCTGAAGCTAACCGTGGTACGGCTACAGGAGAGGGACAAAATGGTGGTAAAGAGTATTTTATCGATGACAAGAATCACACCGAGGAGTACTTTGTCAATCCTAGCAACTGCAAGTCCTCAATCGAAAGTCTGTCGTTTGTCTCCAACAACGCAAAAACCCGTGTAAACAGCAGTGCTCCTATATCAATTGTTGCCGGTAGCGAAAGTTACAGCGACGAAGGTATTCTGAGCATGAAAATTACAAAAACTGACGCGGGAACAAGTCTTAGTAGTGAATCAAGCACTAACATTACCATCGTTGCACTGAAGGCCACCATTAAAGACGACTTCCTTACAGACGAGGAGAAGGAAGCAGGTACCGAAGTGGCTGTTTACTCTGACTGGGCACGTGTGTGCGAGACATCTGTTACGCCATACATCCATAATGCTCTCCTCGATAAAACAGCTAACGGTAAGTTAGATGAAAACGAAGATGCCTCACATTTCTGGACTTTCACTGAGGTGTACAACGGTTCTGACAAGAAGGTACAACTTCCCCAAAGTTATAATGGCAAGCACATCGCTGACAAAGCTCTTTACAACGAAGACTATGACCTTATGCAGCTTGTTACTGTATGTGACAAGAATGGTACTGAATACACCGCCGACGATTTGGCAGCGTACGGTCTTGAGTTCCAGTTCGACATGGACGGTCTTACATATTATCTGCAAGACGAAGCCACTGGAGTGTATACTGACCAGGAATTGTTCGCCAAAGTGGTTGTGGGTGAAGACGGCAAGTACTACCTAAGAGCCACATCTAAACAAGATGAGGATGGTAACGCAAGTGAGAAAAACGCAAGCGCTGTAGGCCGTGAGCCGTTGGTAAGGGTAGAACTTATTGACACTAACAATGGCAATGCGATCGTTGACGTATGTTACTTTAAGATTCAGTGGGTCAATGAGACTACAACTCTTGAGTCTCTGGTCTATGATAAAGAAGTATACACATTCGATGCGAACTTCACTTGCGGTGGAACTATCGATGTGACACTTGAGAAGATGACTCTGAACAACCTGTTCGCATGGCTGAACGATGAAGCCGGAATGTCACAGGATGTATTCCGCAGCACTTACGACTTGAATCCCAGCCTCTACGCTACGCAATCAGATGCCAAGGTAGGAACCAACCCTGTCGCAGCATTAGGCAAGCTCACTTATATACAAAGCAACTCGGGTTCTGATACGGGAAATACCGACAACATTGAGTGGAAATTCAGTGCGAACGATCTCTTGTCTGCTGCTAGTCCATACAAAGTAACTAAGAGTGACCTTGGCACAACTAAGACTTTCACAGCATGGGGTTATTTCGAGGCTACCAATGGAACCCACCTTGTATTTGAGGTAGAGATGAATCTCACAATCCCGTCCGTTTCACTTGCATCGAACGCTGGGTATCTAAACGGTCCGTGGGCTAACAGTTATACACTTGTATATGTAAACCCGTCAGAATACGATGCCAGCACCAGCACCACGTGCGCGATTGAAGATGTCTTGTTGCATGACTTCACTGTAGATGGAAATATCTGCGATGGTACAAATTATGATATATATGACCTCGTCAGCACTTCTTCCTCTGAGTCAGTTAATGATGTAATGTTCAAGTTCGTAACTGGTAACGGATACTATGCTTCAGCTGATGGTGCTACACTCTATCTCGATTCGAGACTCACACAGGCTGCCGCCACACTGGATCCTACTACAGGTGAGGTTAAGCTTATCGCTGACGATTATGGTAAACAACTTGTTGGCAAGACAGTCAATGTAGAGCTCGTTGCGGACTACTGTTCGTTTGGCGAAGTTGTAGCCAAGGAGTTTGAGGTTAAGTTCCTCGAGCCACTGAACATTACTCCATCTGAGGATGTAAAGAGATCTTTGGGCACAATATATGACCTGAGTAACGACAAGTCAGTGGAACTCTCGAATACGTACTATCTACAGCAGAATTATTGGGATGTAGAATTATACGTAGCAACTGACTATGTAAGTAGCGACTATGCTATCACTCCAGGTTATGCAAGCTTCTATGAAGTCCAAGACCCGTACTATGATCTTGACAAAGCAACATGGTATTTCACTGAAGACAATAAGACTGTTACAGGTAATCCGCTTGGCTACTCGTTGACACAACAAGGTAATGAGCTTGTATACGAGAGGACCTTGTCAACCACACTCGCTCAGGAGATTGACGTGAAAATACCTGTTACCATTACTACTAAGTGGCAGACATTCAGCTATACCGTTTCTCTCACGATCCAAAAAGGAGCGGTTCCTGACCAGAATTTGGTAAAGCGCAAGTAAGCTTTAAAGCTCTCTAATAAGGAAAGACACCATTTCCGCCACGGAGTGGTGTCTTTCCTTTCCAAGAAACAATGTACGGATATGAAGAAGACATTTTTGACAGCCAATGGGTTTGCGGTGAGCTTGCTACTCTCCGTCGTGTGCTGGTCATGCGGCAAGGGCGGCGGTGAGGTTGAGCAGCCACTTTACAATGCGGAGGACACTGCCACGGTGCTGCAACTGACGCAGGAGTATCTTGACCACGTGCACGACGGCGAGTACGATGCCGCAATCGCCATGCTTCACGACATTCAGAAGTACAAGGTGTGCGACCTCACGGAGGAGGCTGAGACTCAGATAAGGGAGCAGCAACAGGTTTTCCCCGTGCTTGGCTACCAGCTGAGCGACATGGTGTTCAACGACAACGGCTGCGTATCGGTGACTTACGACATAGAGTTCTTCGAGAAGGAGCCCGGCAGCAGCATCCCCAACACCATAAAGCTGACGTTCGTCCCGCAGAGGATAGGCGACCAGTGGTATCTGGAGCTGTCAGAAAGGGCGACCTCACGACGTACAGGAAGAAGTAAATGACACTAACCGAAGCCAGAGCCGAAGCCCGAGCCAGTAGTGCAGAGGCCCAAGCCCCTGCGCCGTGACGTGTTCTTCACGATAAACAAGTCGGTGATAGAGGAGGCCCAGGAAGGCAAGGTAGCCGAGATAGCCGCCTACCTGACAAAGCATCCCGACGCGAAGGTGACTATAACGGGCTACGCTGACGCCGGCACAGGCACGAAAGCCATAAACGCCCGCCTCGCTGGCGAGCGCGCGAAGGCGGTGGCGGACGCGCTGACAGCGGGGTACGGCATAGACGAGGGAAGGATTACCTATAGTGGCAAGGGCGACACGGAGCAGCCGTTCAGCTGGGAACGACATGAACCGCGTGTCCATCTGCATAGCGGAATGAGAAGAAAAGATTTTCATTTTTTACCACTGGATAATGTTAAATGCTGTACGGCGTGGTCTGTGAGGATGTAATACGCCGTACATTTTCCAAGGAAAGTTCACTGTTTTTTCGATTGCTGGAAAGATGGGACCGTTCGGATTCGTGAGAATCTGCCGGATTCCATCTTTCTCTTTTATGGTGGGGGAAGGCAAGCGGTCCGAGTGGCGGAGGACGCGAGCGGTCCGAGCACCGAAGGTGCTCCGCATATCCGCCGCAGAACGCGAGCGGTACGAGTGGCGGAGGTGCTCCCATTGGGTAGCCGCAGGACGCAAGCAGTCCGAGTGGCGGAGCCACTCCACAGGGTTAGCCGGGGGCCTTTATGGCCCTCGGATTAGGCACGTAGTGCCGAAGAGTGCCAGAGGTGGCAAAGCCACCATAAACATTGTTTATTTGAGTGTCGCAGACACTCGAGATATTAAGCTCGTGTGGGTTAGCAGATATGTTGAGTACCTCCGGCACTCATTTCCTATTCGTACCCTTACCGTGGGTCCAAGGACCCACGGCTAACCCTGTGGAGCGCCTCTGGCGCTCGGACCGCATGCGAACGGCAAAGCCCTCATCGAAGATAAGCTCTATGAATCTCATTCTGACACCCCCTACCCATGTGGAGCGCCTCTGGCGCTCGGACCGCATGCGTCCTGTGGCAGGGATATTTAACACGTTAGCTTCGCTGAACTCGCTGGCGCCCCAAGAGAGCGTGCAAGCCCTCTCTCCTCTCGCTTGGGTGCGAGTTTATCTTCGATGAGGGGTTATCTTCGATGAGGGGTTATCTTCGATGAGGGCTTCGCCGTTCGCCGTTCGCCGTTCGGCGCTCTTTAGCTTCGCTGAGGGCCAAACCATTCACCCTTGCGAACGACTACCCATACCCTATCACCAACGATTACTCATACCCCTTGACTGCCGACTACCCATACCCCTTCACTGTCGAGTACTCATACCCCTTGGTGGTCGACTACTCGTACCCCTTGATTGTCGAGTACTCATACCCCTTAACTGCCTACTACTCATTAGCTTCGCTTCAGGATCAAACCGTTAATGCCAGAGGCTTACTCCTCATGCAAGCGCTCCTGGTGAATCTTCTCGAAATCCTTGTCACGCAGGACGAAGCTGTTGGTCAGGTATTTGGCGCGGACAACGGGGTTGGAGGCGAGTTCCTGCGGCGTGCCGTGGAAGAGCACCTGACCCTCGAAGAGCATGTAGGCGCGGTCGGTTATGCAGAGCGTGTCCTCCACGTTGTGGTCAGTGATTAGCACGCCTATGCCAAGTTGCTTGAGCTTCCACACGATGTATTGTATGTCCTCCACAGCTATGGGGTCCACACCGGCGAAAGGCTCGTCGAGCATTATGAACTTGGGCGTGATGGCGAGGCAGCGTGCTATCTCCGTGCGCCGTCGCTCTCCGCCTGAGCATTCGTCGCCCAAGTTCCCCCGAATCTTCTGCAGGTTGAACTCGTCGAGAAGCGACTCCATCTTCCACTTGCGGTACTGGGCGGGAGTGCCTGGGTAGTCGTCGGGCTTGGGGGTCATCTCCAGGATGCTGGCGATATTGTCCTCCACAGTCATTTTGCGGAACACGGAAGCCTCCTGAGCCAGATAACTGATGCCAAGGCGGGCGCGCTGGTAGACAGGCAGCTTGGTTATCTCCCTGCCACCGAGAAAGATGTGACCCTCGTTGGGGATGACGAGACCAGTGGTCATGTAGAAAGATGTGGTCTTGCCCGCGCCGTTAGGTCCCAGCAGACCCACAATCTCTCCCTGCCGCACGTGGAAAGTGACGTTGTTCACAACAGTGCGCTTTCCGTAAATCTTCTTCAGTCCCTCGCTCCGAAGGGTTATGCGCTCCAGCTCTTCTTCCATATTGCATGCAAATTTAGTAAAATTACCCTCAGGTCCTACGTCATTGGAGATTTTTTCTTACCTTTGCGAAAATTGGTATTAACTTTAGCAGGGTATGTTTTTAGTGAAAGGCATTGCCGCGTTCGGCAAGTATATCGATTTCTTAGGCAAGACGTTTTCCGTGCCTGAGCGCATGCGTATGTTCATGAAGCAGTACGTCCGCGAGATGGCACAGTTGGGAGTGGACTCCATACCCATAGTCTTGCTCATCTCCTTCTTCATAGGCGCAGTCATCTGCATACAGATAAAACTTAACATCCAGAGCCCCTGGATGCCCTCTTTCGTGACTGGTTACACCACCCGTGAGATAATGCTTCTGGAGTTCTCGAGCAGCATCATGTGCCTTATCCTGGCAGGAAAGGTGGGCAGCAACATAGCCTCTGAGATAGGCACCATGAGAGTGACGCAACAGATTGACGCATTGGAGATTATGGGTGTCAACTCCGCCTCCTACTTAGTCCTGCCCAAGATAGCGGGGCTCATGACCATGATTCCCTTCCTGGTGGTGTTCAGCATCGCCGCTGGCTTTGGCGGGGCATACGCCTCGGCTTACGCTGGCATCATTACCCCTGATGACCTCACAACGGGCATGCTATACGACTTCAACCAGTGGTTCGTGTGGATGAGCATAATAAAAAGCCTCTTCTTCGCCTTCATCATCTCCAGCGTATCGGCGTTCTACGGCTACTACGTGGAGGGTGGCTCGTTCGACGTGGGCAAGGCAAGCACAAACGCCGTGGTTTCCAGCAGCATGCTCATACTTTTTGCCGATATATTCCTAACCCAGTTGCTCTCATGATAGAAATAAAACATCTCTGCAAGTCATTTGAGGACAAGGATGTGCTTACAGACATAAACGCCGTGTTTGAGGACGGAAAGACAAACCTCATCATCGGCCAGAGCGGCAGCGGCAAGACGGTGCTGATAAAGAACATAGTGGGACTGCTGGAGCCCACGAGTGGAGAGATACTCTACGACGGGCGCGACTTTGTGACACTCACCAAGAAGGAGCGCACCCTTCTGCGCCGCGAGATGGGCATGATATTCCAAAGCGCCGCCCTATTTGACAGCATGACGGTGCTGGAGAATGTGATGTTCCCGCTCGACATGTATTCCGACATGAACGAGGCAGACCGCATAAAAAGGGCTGAGTTCTGCCTTGCCCGAGTAGATCTGCATGACGTGGGCAGCAAGATGCCTGGCGAGCTGTCGGGAGGAATGCAGAAGCGTGTCGCCATTGCCCGCGCCATAGCGCTAAACCCCAAGTACCTCTTCTGCGACGAGCCCAACTCAGGTCTCGACCCAAAGACCAGCCTTGTGATAGACGACCTTATCTCTGGCATCACCCACGAGTTTGGCATCACCACCATAATGAACACCCACGACATGAACTCCGTGATGGGCATAGGCGAGAACATCATCTATATAGAGAAAGGACGCAAGGAATGGCAAGGCTCGAAAGACGAGATAATGACCAGCACCAACGAAAAGCTCAACTCGTTCATCTTCGCCAGCGACCTATTCCGTAAAATCAAAGAGACACAAACATGCTCATAACAAACCCTTCATTATGAAACACCTACTACTTACAGCAGTTTTATGCGCCGCTTCCTTGACTGTCTCCGTAACAGCAGGAGCGCTCACGACCCCAGAGTTCAACGAGGATAAATACTATGTTATCCAGTTCAGTAACAGCCTGCTCTACCTTACCGCCTCTGACGATGGAGCCAATCTGACCACGCAGCAGGGCACTCTCTCCACCGCCACCGACCAGCAGCTCTGGCGTTTCACGGGGGCTGTTGGCGGTTTCCAGTTGCAGAACAAGGCTGGTCAGTATGCCGTCTACGACTCGCAGGGCGGTTTCATGCAAGCCTCCTCCGAGACCGATGCCTCAGGCTGGTCGCTGAAGAACGGCAGCTCCTATTGGGAGATGAAGTGGGCTGGAACATCCTCTTCACTGGCATATATGAACCAGTGGGGCGGAACTGGCGTTGGCACCAAACTTGGACTTTGGAGCAGCGGTGACACTAACAACCAGTTTCTCATTATAGACCCCTCTGACCCCGACCTGCCTGATTTCCTCTCCGTGGGCACGACCTCCTTCTCACCCGAGCATCCCTTGACCCTCTGGTACGACGAGCCAGCCACCTCCACGGGCGTGAGCAACATATGGATGGAATATTCCCTGCCCATAGGCAACGGACAGTTGGGAGCCAGCCTCTTCGGCGGACTTAAGGAAGACGAGATACAGTTCAACGAGAAGACCCTCTGGACAGGTTCACCCACCGACTTAGGCTCTTACGGTCAGTACAAGAACTTCGGCTCCATCTTCGTCACGGACCAGAGCGGGGTAATAGGTTATACCGAGGATATGGAGGCGAAGGATTACTATCGCTCCCTCGACATACAAAACGGTGTTGCCTCTGTGCATTACACTAACGCCTCTGGCACGACCTCTTACGACCGCACCTATCTGGCATCTTATCCCGACCAGGTGATAGCAGTGCGCTACCGTGCCACGGGAGAGGACAAACTTAACCTCCTCTTCAGCATGGAGCCTGGCGAGGACATAAACGCCACTGCCGTCACCTACAGCGTTGGCACCACGGGGGCGGCATACGCTGCTTTCGCCGGCAATCTCACCACTGTGAGCTATGTGGCGCGAATGCGTGTGGTTCCCACGGATGGCGAGGTGGAGAAGACTGATGATGGGCTCTTGGTCACCGATGCCTCCGAGGTAATCCTTTATCTCGTGGCAGGCACTAACTTCGACCCTGACACTGAGACGCGCGTTACCGGCGAGACAAATACAGAGCTGCGCCAGCGCTATTTAGACATTTGCACTGCCGCCTACGAGAAGGGCTTCTCACAGATCTATGCCGACCACGTGAGCGATTTCCTCTCCCTTACGGGCAGAGTCTCCCTCGACTTGAATGCCGCCAGCCAGCGCACCACACGCGACCTGGTGGACTATTACAACACGCTCTTCTCTCTTGACAACGCAGAGGCGCGCTTCCTCGAACAGCTTTACTTCCAGTATGGCCGTTACTTGGAGATAAGCAGCAGCCGTGGCATCAGCGTTCCCAACAATCTGCAAGGGATATGGAACAACCTCAGCAGCGCTCCCTGGAACAGCGACATACATACCAACATAAACATCCAGATGAACTACTGGCCCTCCGAGCCCACCAACCTCAGCGAGATGCACCTTCCCTTCCTCGATTACATAATCAGCAATTCCCAGAGTTACAACTGGCAGCGTGTGGCTAAGTCGTATGCGGGAGTGTCCTCTGGCTGGACTGTCTTCACCGAGAGCAACATATTCGGTGGCATGAGCACGTGGGGGAGCAACTATTTTGTTGCCAACGCCTGGTATTGCAGCCACCTGTGGCAACATTTCCGCTACACCCGCGACGAGGACTTCCTCGCTCGCGCTTTCCCCACCATGTGGAGCGCGGCGCAGTTCTGGATGCAGCGCATGATAGACGACCGAGGCTACAACAGCCGCACGCAGAACAGCTCCTACGGAGGCACTGCTTATTCCTTCGACCCCGACGGCACCTACGTGGCGCCAGACGAGTATAGCCCAGAGCAGGACGCTCACTCCAGCGAGGACGGCACAGCCCATGCGCAGCAACTTATCTACGACCTCCTACTTAGTGTTAAACAGGCGGCGGAGATTCTCTCTCCTGCCGTCACTGGTCTGTCAGATGACGACCTTGCCAAGCTCGAACTCTATCTTGAGAAGACCGACCGTGGTCTCCACACAGAGGTGTATACCGCAAACTCTTCACTCAACAGCGGCTGGACAAATCCACGAAACGGCGTAAGCAAGGGAGACACCATACTCCGTGAGTGGAAGTATAGCCCATACGATGTAAGTTCCGACCCATCCCACCGCCACCTCAGTCACCTCATGGCACTCTATCCCCTCAGCCAGATAAGCCCCAGCAGCGAGTTTTTCCAGCCAGCAGTCAACAGTCTGCTTCTGCGAGGCGATGAGGCCACAGGCTGGAGCATGGGCTGGAAGGTGAATCTCTGGGCTCGTGCTGGTGATGGCGACCATGCCCACACGATATTGAAGAATGCCCTTAAGCACTCCACTTCATACTCCACTAACCAGTATGCGGGCGGAGTTTACTATAATCTCTATGACAGTCACGCTCCTTTCCAGATTGACGGCAACTTCGGTTGCTGTGCCGGCATAGCCGAGATGCTCCTGCAAAGCCAGACCGACACTCTCCTTCTTCTGCCCGCCCTGCCCTCCACGTGGCAGACTGAGGGACAGATATGCGGTCTCAAGGCAGTGGGTAATTTTGAGGTGGACCAGAGCTGGAGCGACGGGCAACTAACTTCCGCCACCATACGCAGCCTTAGCGGCATGCCTTGTCCAGTACGCTATCCTGGCTTGGGCGACCGTCTGATCACCGACGAGTCGGGCACTGAGGTGGAGCATCTGCGCATAGATGACAACACTGTCCTTATCCCCACCACAGAAGGTGGCACTTATATTATCGACATGAGCCAGCAGACCGTTTCGGTCCACTCTGTGCCAGCCGCTGCCGCTAATAGGGATTTTAAGGTGGAGCGCACAGCCCAGGGGTTCACAGTCTTGGGCCCTACGCCAGTGGAGGGCATTGAGGCTTACGATACCTCTGGTCGTCTCCTCTCCCGTGCGAGTGGCTCTGCCATCTCCCTTGGCAATGGTGTGGTGGTGCTGCGCATCCTTTTTGCTGACGGCAGCGTGGCGACTTATAAGACGCTCTGAAAAGGAAATGAACAAGACAAGCATTGCGCGAATGTTGTTGAGCCCGCGCCTGCGCCAACTGGACGAGTACGCCAGTCAGGCGGAGACGCTTCAAAGAGGTGTGCTTGCACGACTGGTGCATACGGCGAAGGACACGGAGTGGGGGAGGCGGCATGGCTTCTCCGACGTGAGGGACTACAAGCAGTTTGCCCAGCGTTGCCCCGTGAGCACATACGATGACCTGAAGGGCGAGATAGACCGCATGCGACGTGGGGAGAGCGACGTGCTGTGGAAGGGTAGGGTGAGCCACTACGCCAAGTCGAGCGGAACCACGAACGACAAGAGCAAGTTCTTGCCTGTGAGCCACGAGGCGCTAAAGGATACCCACTATCGCGGTGGAACGGATGCTGTGGTGTGGTATCTTCGTAATGAGCCTGAGAGCCGCCTCTTCGAGGGCAAATCGCTGATATTGGGCGGCAGCCACAGCCCCAACTACGACCTGCCAGGCAGCATGGTGGGGGACTTGAGCGCTATATTGATAGAGAATATCAGTCCGCTGGTGAACATGTTCCGCGTACCACGCAAGGAGACGGCACTGCTGGCTGACTTTGAGGTGAAGCGGCGACGCATAGCCGAGGAGACGTTGCGACAAGACGTGACGAGCCTGAGTGGCGTGCCTTCATGGATGCTTAGTGTGGTGCACGAGGTTATGGAGCTCACGGGCAAGAAGAGCTTAGACGAAGTGTGGCCCAATCTGGAAGTGTTTTTCCACGGTGGAGTGGCGTTCACCCCTTACCGCCATCAGTATGAGCAGTTGATCCGCTCGCCCCGCATGAGATATATGGAGACGTACAACGCCAGCGAGGGCTTCTTCGGTCTGCAAGACGACCCGCACGACCCTGCGATGAGCCTGATGGTGGACTATGGGGTGTTCTATGAGTTCATTCCCATGGAAGAGTTTGGCAGTCCAAACGCCACGGTGGTGCCGCTCTGGGGAGTGGAGACAGGAAAAAACTACGCCATGGTGATAAGTACCTCGAGTGGGCTGTGGCGCTACATGATAGGCGACACGGTGAGCTTTACTAATCGGAATCCCTACAAGTTCGTGATAACAGGACGAACTAAATTCTTCATCAATGCCTTTGGCGAGGAACTGATTGTAGACAATGCCGAGAAGGGACTGACGACGGCTTGCCGCCAGACGGGAGCTGAGGTGAGCGAATATACTGCCGCGCCTGTCTACATGGACTCACGCGCCCACTGCCGCCACCAGTGGCTTATAGAGTTTGCCAAAGCACCCAGTGATGTGGGAGAGTTTGCCCGAATCTTGGACGAGGCATTGCAACAACTGAACAGCGATTACGAGGCCAAGCGTTACAAGAATATAACCCTGCAGCCATTAGAGATAGTGGTGGCACGACGGGGGCAGTTTGACGACTGGTTGAAAGCGAAAGGGAAACTCGGCGGGCAGCACAAGGTGCCGCGATTGAGCAACGAGCGGACAACAATCGAGGAAATAATGGAATACGGTGATCCCACCAAGGAGGGGCAGGCATGATGAGAGCGTGGGGTAGGGGGCATGAC
>JAJPYT010000107.1 GCA_021204845.1 Prevotellaceae bacterium
TATCTTGTAGCCCAAGAGGATGCGGTCGGGGTCGGAGATGGAGTTGAACTTGATGATATAGGCTGCGCAGCGCTTGTCGCCATAAGTCTTCTGGGCGAGAGCATAGAGATTGTCGCCAACCACGATGGTATGCTCCTCTAAAGTGCCAGTAATCCAATAGTCGCCACCCTCCACCTGGGGATAATCCTTAGCTAACTGTTCGGCAGTGGGCTCTGTGGGCTGCTGAGTATCGGGTTCAGAGGAAACGTCGGCAGTTTGCGGCGCTATGCTCTCAGCCTCTTGGGGCGGCACCTCAACACTTTCCCTGGCAGGCTGGGCAGACTGCTCCTGCTGACCGAAATGCCAATCTCCCCCGCCATACAAGTAACCTAAGCAGAATGCCGCTGCCACAAGTACCAGCACCAGAAGTACAATGAAAGCCACAGCGCCACGCGAGAGAAAGACGTGATGCCGCCTGCGCGCCAGTTCCTCCTCCACAGCGGAAGAGACTACCTGCTTGATGATTTGCTGCTCCACGTACTGTGAACGGACTGACATTTCCCCTACTGTCTGCTGCGTCACTACCCCACTCTGCCCAGTTTTTGCTTGCTCCGGGTGGGTCTCTGGGTTTTCCGAAGTGTGGGGCTCGACTTGTTCTTCAGCAGGGGATAGAGACTCCGCTGGTTCTGCTGGTTCTGCTAACTCTTGCGTTTCTTCTGGCTCTGCTGCTTGTTCCAGCTCTGTCGATTCTACCACCAGCCCGGCATTGTCATCGGAAGCCGCTGCGGCAGCTACACTTTGGGCGGCTGCCTGAGGCACGGACTCGTTTAGCAAAGGTATTTCATCAGCCTCGATAGGGGGAACAACAGGGGTAAATTCCATCTCCTCTGTAGAAGTGGCGTCGTTAAGCACAACTGTCTGGAAATCTGCGAAGGGCCTATTTACAGCGTCGCGCAAAGTTGCCGCGGGCGTGAAAGAAAGACGTGGATGAGTGTCGATAACTATACGCTCGCCAGTGCTAATGTCCACACTCTCGCGACTGTCGACTGTGATAACCTTGAATGTACCGAGAGTTTTTATCTTAACCTGCCCGTCTGCCACAACATTTTCCTCAATAATATCGAACACCTTGCGCACGAAAGACTCCGCGTCCTTCTTCGTCATGTCCTTGCGCCGGGCAAGTCCCTGCGCCAGGTCTTGCAATGAAATCTTATCGTTCATGACCCTGTCTCTCCCCTCTCGAGCTTATGCTTTAAGTTTTTCCTTCAGCACAGGGCTGACCTTGAAGTTAATCACTATCTTAGGTGGCACCAGCATACGTTGCTTGGTGGCAGGATTCATGACCACGCGCTCCATCTTCTTCCTTACGGAGAAAGAGCCGAATCCCTGGATGGAGACGACATCCTCATCGAGCAGATGGGAGGTGAACTCCGCCATAAAGCTGTCCATAAGGTCCGCGACCTCGTGGGTAGACAGGTCCGACCTGCGCGCCAGCTCGGCGATAAACTCATTGTTGTTCATGGTATTTGTCTTATAACGTGAGCGTATAAATCGAAATCGTCTGACTGGAAGATTTGGCACAAGCAGAACTGCCCTGGCTGGAGCTCACCCTCTTCGCGCGCTATTATTACCTCTGGGTCCACCTCTGGCGAGTCGAATTCAGTGCGCCCTATGTAGTAGTCGCCCTCCGTGCGGTCTATTATTACTTTGAGCTGCGTACCCACCTTCTGCCCCTGCACCTCGGCTGAGATGCCCTCTTGCAGGCTCATCAGCTCGCTTAGGCGGCTCTCTTTGGTCTCGGGGCTAACGGTGTCACGCTCGTGCAGGGAGCTATAGGTGCCCATTTCCTCGCTATATGCAAAGGCTCCCATGCGCTCGAAACGGACGCGGCTCACGAAGTCCTTAAGCTGCTGAAAGCCCTCTTCCGTCTCCGTCGGATACCCCACCATGAGCGTGGTGCGCAGGTGGATGCCAGGCACTTCGGAGCGTATTGTCTCTATGAGGTCGTAGGTCTGCCGGCTGCTGAAGTTTCTGCGCATGGAACTGAGAACGGGGTCGGCTATGTGCTGGAAAGCTATGTCGAGGTAGTTGCAGACATTCTCGTGCTCCCTTATTACGCGCAGCAGGTCATCTGGGAAATCCGTGGGGTAGGCATAGTGCAGACGAATCCAATCCACTCCTTTTACAGCCGCTATTTTTTCCACAAGCTCGGCTATTTTGCGCTCGCCGTAAAGGTCAAGACCGTAATAAGTAAGCTCCTGCGCCACCACCTGCAACTCCCTCACTCCCTGCGAAGTGAGCTGTCGCACCTCGTCAAGCACATCCTCCATCGGGCGGCTCTTGTGTCGCCCTGTTATTATAGGTATGGCGCAGTAACTGCAATGGCGGTCGCAGCCCTCGCTCACCTTCAGGTAGGCATAGTGCGGTGGTGTGGTCAGGTGACGCGTGTTCCACAAATCGTGGCGGAAGGAGCGGCCCAAGTCGGAGAGCAGCTCATGCCAGTTGAACTTCCCGTAGAATTTGTCCACCTCTGGTATCTCTTTCCTCATGTCGGCAAGGAAACGCTCCGAGAGGCAACCCATTACATAGAGACGCTTAAGTTTGCCCTCGCGCTTCCTGCGCACGAACTGCAAGATGGTGTTTATGCTCTCCTCCTGAGCGTCGGCTATGAAGCCGCAGGTGTTTATCACGGCGGTCTCCCCCTGGGGGGTCGCGCTGTCGTGAGTCACGGAGAAGCCACAAGCCTCAAGCTGGCTTATCAGCCGCTCGGAATCCACCAAGTTCTTGCTGCATCCAAGAGTTACTATGTCTACGGTGTCGCTCCTCATCATGAAAACAAAGAATCCACAAATTCCCTGCGGTTGAAAGCTTGCAGGTCGTCCATACCCTCGCCAAGACCTATGTAGCGCACGGGAATCTTGAACTGGTCGCTTATTCCTATGACGGCTCCACCCTTGGCAGTTCCGTCGAGCTTGGTTACTGCCAGGCTCGTGAGTTCCGTGGCGGCGGTGAACTGCTTAGCCTGCTCGAAGGCGTTTTGCCCAGTGCTGCCGTCGAGCACAAGCATTACCTCCTGCGGTGCCTGCGGCAACACTTTCTGCATCACACGCTTTATTTTGCTAAGCTCGTCCATAAGTCCTTTCTTGTTGTGGAGGCGACCTGCCGTGTCAATCAGCACCACGTCAGCCCCCTCCGCCACAGCGCTCTTTAACGTGTCGAAAGCCACGCTGGCGGGGTCGCTGCCCATCTGCTGTCTCACCACTGGTACACCTACCCTCTCGCCCCAGATAACAATCTGCTCCACGGCTGCGGCGCGGAATGTGTCGGCCGCTCCCAAGACAACCTTCAGTCCCTGCTGCTTGAACTGGTGCGCCAACTTGCCTATGGTCGTAGTCTTGCCCACTCCGTTTACTCCCACCACCATAATCACGTAGGGGCGCCCCTCTTCGGGGATGGAGAAGCCGTCGTTGTCGTCAGTGCCGTTCTCCATGAGCAGAGCCGTTATCTCGTCACGGAGAATGCCGTTAAGCTCCTGTGTCGTCACGTATTTGTCTCTCTTTACCCTCGCCTCTATTCGATGTATTATATTAAGCGTGGTATCTACTCCCACATCGCTGCTGACAAGCATTTCCTCCAGATTGTCAAGCACATCGTCGTCCACCGTAGACTTTCCCGCGATGGCTCGCCCTAACTTTGAGAAGAAGCTTTCCTTCGTCTTCTCTAAGCCTTTGTTCAGCGTGTCTTTTTTATCCCTTGAGAATATTTTGCCCAAAAAGCCCATACCTTTATCTATCGTTTATTGCAATTCACAAAGGTACGCAAAAATAGCTAATATTCCAGATGATAGGCGAAAAAAGCGTCAAATATTCTTAATAGGTTTCGCTCTCGTTGGGGAAATCGCAGGACTTCACATCAGTGATGTAACTGCCGATCGCGTCGGTCATCACGCTATAAAGGTCAGCGTACTGACGCAGGAATTTGGGGGTGAAACCACGTGTCATTCCCAGCATATCCTGCGCCACAAGCACTTGCCCGTCTGCTGGTCCGGCACCTATGCCAATGATTGGAATGGAGATTTCGCCACAAACCTTGGCGCACAGCTTGGCTGGAATCTTCTCAAGCACTATGGCAAAGCAACCAGCCTCCTCCAGCAGGTGGGCATCGCGCAAGAGTTTGTCCGCCTCTGCCTGCTCCCTCGCCCTCACGGTATAAGTGCCGAACTTATTGATACTCTGCGGAGTGAGACCCAAATGACCGCAAACAGGAATGCCAGCGGCCAAGATAGCCTTCACAGTGTCTATAATCTCCTCGCCACCCTCCAGCTTTATGGCATCGCAGCCCGTCTCCTTCATAATTCTTATAGCATTTGCCACGCCTTCTGTCGCGTTCACCTGATAAGAGCCAAAAGGCATGTCGCAGATGACCAGCGCGCGGTTTGTTGCCCTTACTACGCTGCGGGCATGATAAATCATCTCGTCCATCGAGATAGGCAAGGTCGTGTAATTTCCTGCCATAACATTGCTGGCGGAGTCTCCCACAAGAATCACGTCCAGTCCAGCCGCGTCAAATATGCGTGCCATAGTATAGTCGTAGGCGGTGAGCATTGCTATCTTTTTCCCCTGCCGCTTCATTTCTATCAGGCGCAAGGTGGTCACCTTTCTGCTGTCGTCGATTGTATAAACTGCCATAGAGCTTTTTGTTTTTTTTGAAATTCAGTCGCAAAGTTACGTAAATTCTGCATCCTTTTTCATATATTTGCAGGAATAATTAAACTACTTTATGCATTCACGCACTCTCATCTACAGCGCCTCGGCAGGCAGCGGAAAAACTTTCTCCCTGGCGGTGCGCTACATAGCGCTGCTGGTGGCGCGTGGTCCTGGGGAGTTTCGCGCCACACTGGCGGTCACTTTCACCAACAAAGCCACAGCGGAAATGAAAGACCGCATACTGGAGCAGCTCTACGGCATAGGCAACGGACTGCCCGAAAGCGAAGCATATCTCAGCAGCGTGCAGGACGTGCTGCGAAGCGACTATACGCTCAGTCTCCCCGACGGGCAGGTGCGCAGTCTCTGCCTTCGGGCGTTGCATGCCATCCTGCACAACTACGAGAGGTTCAGCGTGAGCACGATAGACACATTTTTCCAGAGCGTGCTGCGCAACATGGCGCACGAGCTGGGGCTGAACGCACGGCTGCAAGTGGATATCTCCAACGACGAGATAATAGAGCGAGCCATAGAGAACCTGCTGGGGCGGCTGCAATATTCCGACCAGGAACTGCTGCCTTGGCTGCGTGGCTACATAAACACACAGATAGCCGAAGGCAACAGGTGGGACGTGAGGGGAAAGCTGAAGGATATGGCACGCTTTCTCTTCAAGGAGCAATATCTCAGACGAGGTCTCGACCCCTCGCGCAACAAGCCTTTCTCTCTGCGTAACATACAGGACCTTGCCTCGCGGCTGCGCCAGAAGGAAGAGGACGTGCGCCAGCTGTGCGCACAAAAGGCAGAGCGCTTCACCGCCATCATGGAAGAGGCGGGGCTAAATTACGATAACCTCTGCCGCGGCAATCTGTTGCAGGGCTATGTGGGCAGAATGGCGCGGGGAGCCGTGCAGGACGCCAACTTCAGCAAGACCCTGGCAGACATGGCAAGCGAGCCCTCCAACATGCTGAAAAGCCGTGAGAGGAAGAACGCTGCCCTTCTGGCAGTGGCTGAGCGCCTCGCTGGTGCCCTTGACGAGCTGCACCACACGCAGGACGAAGTGCTGCCCTGGCTCTGTTCCATAGGACCTGCCCGCCAGAGCCTCGCCCCTATGGGAGCCCTTGAGGCGATAGAGGAGGAAATCACACGCATCAACAACGAGAACAACCGCTTCTCGCTTGCCCACACGCCCATCTTGCTGCGCAGGATGATAAGTGAGGACGACGCTCCTTTCGTGTTTGAGAAGATAGGCACACGTTATGAGAACATTATGATAGACGAGTTCCAGGATACCAGTTCGTTGCAGTGGGAAAACTTCAGGGCGCTGCTCTTGGGCGGCATCTCTGGGGGGGGCATGAACATGGTGGTGGGCGATGTGAAGCAGAGCATCTACCGCTGGCGAGGCGGAGACTGGCGCATACTGCACCAGTTGGAAAAGACAAATCCTGAGAACACCATAACGCTCGACACGAACAGGCGCAGCCAAGGGCAGGTGGTGCGCTTCAACAACGAGTTTTTCACCCGTGCCGCGGCCAGGCTCGACCAGCTTGTCCCGCAGGGCGACACACCCCTTGCCGACCTTTACAGCGGGGCCCTTCAGCAAGTAGTGCCTGGAAAGGAAGAGGGAGGTTACGTGCGCGTGCGGGTGAACAAAAGAGAAGGATTAGTGGAACGCCGCCGACGGACGCAGGAAGAGTCGCAGGAGACAGCCTCCTGGACCGAGGGCCAGCCCGCTGTCTGGGAGCAGGAAATGCTCTCCGACATGCACAGACAAATGCTTGAGCTACATACACAATATGGCATACCCTACGGGCAGATGGCAATTCTGATACGCAAGCGTAAGTATATAGACCCTCTCATTAGATTCTTCGGTGAAGCGCAGGAGGCTATCCCCCTCGTGAGCGACGAGGCTTTCTACCTACGATATTCCGTGGCTACAAACATGCTCATCTCAGCCCTAACACTGCTGGGCATCCAGGGCGAGCTCGACCCCAGCCTTGTGCCTTTGCACTATCTCATGAAGCACTACCTCCGCGATGTGCTTGGGAAACCCAGTGAGGCTGATTATCTCTCGGCACAGCCCTCCGACGTGTTGCCCACTGCCTTCCTCGCCCATAGGGAGAGGTTGCTGCGCCTGCCGCTCCACGAACTTTGCGAGAAGCTATATCGTCTGCTTGGCATCGGCAAGATAAATGGGCAGGACGCTTATATGCTCACCTTCTTCGATGAACTGGACGAGTTCCTTGCCACTGGCCCCGCCGATGTGCCGGCACTGCTGCAATATTGGGAAGAGACCATGAAATATAAGACAATCCCCGCAGGAGAGGTGGAGGGAGTGCGCATCCTGACCATTCACTCTGCCAAAGGACTGCAATACCACACGGTGTTCATCCCCTACTGCGAATACTCTGTGGAGCGTAACAACTACAACGATTTCCTCTGGTGCTCGCCCTCCCAGGAGCCACTGGGCGCTTTGGGCTCGCTGCCTATATCGGAGCGGAAGGAGCTGGCTCTCTCCTTCTTCAGGCAGGACTACTTTCAGGAGCACGCCAACAAGCGAGCCGACGAGCTTAATGTGCTATACGTGGCTTTCACGCGTGCCGAGGAAAACTTGCTCGTGTGGGGCGAAAGCCGTGGCGAGATGGAGGCGGACAAGACCAACGAGACTGTTGGTGACCTCATAGCCCAATGCCTCCCCCTCTCCCCCGAGGGGCTATACAGCTGCGGCGCTCCACAGCCATACAGAGCTAAAGAAAAGGATTATGGAGCGAAGCGACTAAGCCTCCCCGTGGGGGGAGGTTTGGTGGGGAGTCAAAAGATGTCTGCGCTGCGGAGCAGCGCCAACCGTCTCAACCCCACGAGGCGGACTGTCGGGGCGGCAATGTGCTCCTACGAGGGAAAGATGGAGTTCCGCCAAAGCCGTCCCGCACGCCAGTTCATAAGCGAAAGCGCTGACACGGGGCAGGGGGAAAACGGTGAACTTAGCTATGTGGAAAGGGGGAAACTCCTGCACTACATTTTCAGCCAGATTCGCACCGCCAGCGACATCCCCCACGTTGTGGCCGACATGTGCCAGCGGGGCATCATAGCCACCGCTGAGGAGGGCGCCTTGGTGCAGGCGATGGCAGAGGCAGGACTTCAGAATGAGCAGGTGAGCGACTGGTTCTCACCCGGCTACCAGCTCTTCACCGAGTGCCCCATACTCAGCCTCGACGATGAAGCCCGGCTCGTTGAGCGCAGACCCGACCGTGTGATGGTGGGAAGGGGGAAAGTTATAGTGGTAGACTTCAAGTTCGGCAAGCCTCGCCCTGAATATCACGCCCAAGTGGCTGAATACGTCGCTTTGCTCAGTGCCATGCATCCCTCTGCCGAGGTAGAAGGCTATCTGTGGTATGTATATGACAACAAAATAGAGAGTGTATGATGGACAGTTTTCTCGCTACCGTTGCCGCCGACCTTACGCGTCGCTTCGGCTCCAACCTTTCAGGGCTCACCATCGTGTTTCCCGGCAAGCGCGCCAGCCGCTTCATGAACGACCATCTCGCGCGCTGCGCCGAGGGTCCGGTGTGGGCTCCGCGCTACGCCACCATCGACGAGATATTCCAGAGCCTCTCGCCCTACACGCCCAGCGACACCATACGTAACGTATGTGAGTTGCACAAGATTTATGCTACCCTGGTGCCCGACCCTCTGCCGCTCGACGAGTTCTACTGCTGGGGAGAGATACTCATGGCTGACTTCGACGATATAGACAAGCACCTCGCCGATGCCCGGAAACTTTTCTCAAACACGGCGGACCTGCTGCAGATGGAGGGGCTCGACTATCTTAGCGACCAGCAACTGCAGGCGTTAAAGGATTTTTTCTCTAACTTTAGCGTCGGGGGGCAAACGGAATTGAAAGCCCGCTTCCTCACCATGTGGCGCGCCATGCCGCAGATGTACAGCGGACTTAGGGAGAAACTTGCCAGCCAGGGACTTATGTATAAGGGAGCGCTTTACCGCATGGTTGTGGAGCGATTGCGACAAATGAACGACCCAACCTCTACAGCCCCAGCGGGGCTGAACAATGGTAGCCGCTTGCCCTTTGGGCTGGCGGAGAATACCAGCCCCTTCGCCCAGGGGTCTTATGCTATCGTCGGCTTCAATGTGCTCGACGAGGTGGAGACAGCCCTGTTCTCCACGCTCCAGAAAAGCGGCAATGCCCTCTTCTACTGGGACTACGACCAGCATTATCTTCAAGGCGACCACGAGGCGGGGCTCTTTATGCGTGACAACCTCCAGCGCTTCCCAAGCGCATTGCAGGGTTTCGATTCCGACAATCTCATGGGCAAGCCCAAAAGTATACGTTTCCTCTCCGCCAGCTCCGACAACGCCCAGGCGCGATACCTGCCCACGTGGCTGAGGGAGAGATTCCGCCCTGAGGGGAGAGATTGCGAGTCCGTTGTGGTACTTTGCGACGAGTCGCTCCTCCTGTCCGTGCTCCACTCAATCCCCTCCCCCTCCGAGGAGCCGCTTGTCGCCCCGCAGGAGCTGAACGTGACCATGGGCTTCCCCCTGGGCGGGACTCCTGTCCACAGCTATTACCTCGCTCTGCTCGACCTTCAGGTAAGGGGCTACGACACCCTCATGTGCCAGTTTACGCCATCCTCTCTGAAGCGCGTCACCAGCCACCCCTTCCACGATGCTGGTGAAGAGCCGGCATATCAGCCCGACAACGCCTCGCTCCTGCGCTGGCTCGCCGCTTGCATGGAGAACTTGGGCAAGCGCCTGGCACAGGCGGACAGCCCCACCGTTTTTGACCAGCTTTACACCGAATCCGTCTTCCAGCTCTACTGCGCCACCAACCAGTTTCTCTGGCTCACCGACGAGGGTTCCCTACCAGTCAGCCGCACCACCTTGGGCCGTCTTGTGCGGCAGGCGGTACAAAGCCTCAGCGTGCCTTTCCATGGCGACATGGACCGTGGACTGCAGGTGATGGGGCTGCTTGAGACTCGTAACTTAGACTTCCGCAACCTGCTCATGCTCTCCGTCGAAGAGGGCTTCATGCCTAAGCGCAGGGCGGAGACCTCACTCATTCCCTACTGCCTCCGCTCCAGCTTCCATCTTGCCACAGCCGAGCGCCAGACCGCCGTCTTCGCCTATTATTTCTACCGCATACTCTCACGGGCTGAAGACATCACCCTCGTCTACAACGAGACCTCCAGCGGCACCAAGCAACGCGAGATGAGCCGCTTCCTGCGCCAGCTTGCGAGCGAGACCAGCCTGCCCATAGAGCATCTTAGCCTTGTGCCTCCCTGCCGCCTTGCACCGCCCGAGCAGGTGGTAGTGCCCAAGACTGCCTCTCTCATGCGGCAAATGACAGAACGCTTCGGCTCTGCCCGTCACGACCTCTCACCATCCGCCCTTAGCGCCTATCTCAGTTGCCCGCTGAAATTCTACTACCAGAACGTGGCGCTCCTTACTCTGCCGCAGGACCCTCTCCCTGCCCCTGATAACGTGCTTTTAGGCACCCTTTTCCACGACGCCGCACAGTTTTTCTACACCCACCTCATCAGCCTTCAGGGCGGCAATCAGCTAATCAGCGCCTCCTCCCTCCAGCAGGTCCTCGACCAACCCGCGTTACGCCTCGCCTGTTACGTCGACCTTGCCTTCTGGGTCGACGCTTTCCATGCCTCCCGCTACGACGCTTACCAGTGCCACGAGGAGCGTGAGGCATTCCTCTCGCCATATCTCGCCCTGCCCTCCCGCGCAGAGTTCTATCGCCAGGTAAACGGGCTTTACGCCGCAGCTGACGGAGACCCCACTATCCATTTCTCAGGCATGAACATGATAGTACGCGATGTCGTCATGCAATACCTCATTCGCCTGCTCCAGACCGATGCCGCTCTCGCCCCGTTCCAGATGGTGGCTCTCGAGCGCTCTGTGCATGGGACATTGGAGATACCCGCCCCTGAGGGAGAGACGCTGCGCCTTGGCGTTGGCGGACGAATAGACCGCCTCGACCTCGTTGGCACGGGGCAGAACAGCTGCCTGCGCGTTGTCGACTACAAGACGGGTCGCCGCCCCATCCTGCGCCCCTCCAGCGTGGAGGCCATCTTCCAGCCAGGAGCCACGGGGCAGGAGCACTACTATCTGCAAACTTTCCTCTACTGCATGCTCCTTGCGGAGCGGGAGCAGTTGCCACTGCGCCCCTGCCTGTTCTATATCACCGAGGCCACCGACCCCGCCACTTACAAGCCCACGCTCACCCTTGGGCGCGAGACGCTCGACATCTTCAGCCCCGCCCTCGCCTCCGAGTTCCGCCAGCGACTGCACAGCCTCGTGGGGGAAATTTTTAATCCCGACCTGCCCTTCAGCCAGACAGCAGACCGCCCTGCCGCCTGCCACCGCTGCGATTTCTGCCAGCTCTGCGGTTTCAACTTTTAACGGAAAAAGTGATGGGAAAGCCTCACCATGGGGGTCAACGGTACACTATTAGCCTCTCTAACGAAAATAATGTATATAACGAAAAAGTTATAATATTCCTCAAACATATCATTTGTCTGTCTTTTTCCCCTCACGCTTTGGTCTGTCGCCACGCGGGCGGCGGTGACTGCGGGTGGTGCCGTCTGTCTTCTTGGCATCTATGGAATGGCGACCTCGAGAGCGCTGCCGGCGGTCAGTGCCACGACGTGGACGGTGGGAGCGACGCTCCGCCTGCCGCCCCACCTTGGGTGGCTCTCCCACTCCATCTGGAAGGGGACGCTTCTCTATCTCACTCCCGAGAAACTTCTCTATTTTGCGAAAATCGGGATAATCCTTGTCGCTTACAAGAGTAAGAGCCGTGCCTTCAGCCCCCGCACGGGCAGTGCGCCCCACACGGTGAACATAGTCCTCAGCGTCGCGGGGAACATCGAAATTGATGACCATCTGAACATCATCTATATCTATGCCGCGAGCCACTATGTCTGTGGCCACAAGTACCGCCACTTGACCAGACTTGAACTTGTACATGACCTGGTCACGCTCCGCCTGGGAGAGGTCGCTATGCATGGCAGCCACACTCACTCCGGCACGGACGAGAGTGATGTTGAGGTCTTTCACCTTCAGCTTACTGCCGGCAAATATGATGACCCTATGGGGCTTGATATCCTGGAAGAGAGCCTTTATCACCTTCAACTTCTGCGCCTCGTGACAGATGATGGCACTCTGGTGGATGCCATCAGCGGGACGAGACACGGCGAGACGCACCTGCACGGGATTGTGGAGTATGTTTTTCGCCAGCTCCACGATGCGGTCGGGCATGGTGGCTGAGAACATGATGGTCTGCCTCTCACGGGGCAGCTGGCGCTCAATCTGCATGATATCGTCGTAAAAGCCCATATCGAGCATGCGGTCCGCCTCGTCGAGAATGAAGAAAGAGACATGCGAGAGGTCGATGTTGCCAAGCGAGATGTGCGAGATGAGCCTCCCGGGCGTGGCTATGATGATGCTTGCCCCGCTGTCGAAACCCCGTTTCTCCTGCTCGTAGCGTATGCCGTCGTTACCCCCATAGACCGCCACCGAGCTGATGCCGGTGAGGTAATAGGAGAAGCCCTGCATAGCCTGGTCTATCTGTTGCGCCAGCTCGCGCGTGGGGCTCATGATGACGCAGTTTATCACATCGTCGGGATAGCCGCCGTCGCTGAGCATGGAAAGAATGGGCAAGAGGTAGGCGGCAGTCTTGCCAGTGCCAGTCTGAGCCACCCCTATCAGGTCGCGACCCGCAAGTATCGGGGGAATGGAATGCTCCTGAATGGGGGTCGTCTCGGTAAAACGCATATCGTCAAGAGCGTCGAGCACAGCGTCGTTTAGGTCTAAATCGTAGAAGTCCATAAGAGATTTATCTTGGTGCTTTTCTATATAAATACACTGCAATCACGGAAAAAAGAATATTGGGAATCCACACCGCCAACATGGGGGGCATATTGGTGTTAGTGGCGAAACCCGCGGCTATGCCCTGCAGGAAAGCGTATGCCACGCTGAGCACAAGCCCTATGCCAAGCGAGAAGCCCATGCCACCACGTCTGCGGCGGCTGGAGAGGGAGACACCCATTATACTCATGACAAAAGCGGCGAAGCAGGAGCTATAACGCTTGTGGTACTCCACCTGGAAAGGCTTGAGATTGCCCGTGCCGCGTATGCGCTGGCGGTCGATATACTCAAGTAGCTCGCGGTTCGTCATGGTCTCCTGCAGGTCACGGGTGTAAAGGAAATCCTGCGGCTCCATGATAATCACGGAGTCGACAACATCGAAATGGGTAATCTTCTCGCGCAAGCTACGCATATCACGCACGCGGGCGCGATAGATTTTCCAGTGGAAGCGCTCGTTGTTGAGCGAGTCGTAAGTGAGGCGGTCAGCGGTGAGATGTGAGACAAGCTTCTTGCCCTCGAACTTGTCGAGCGAGAAGTGGTAGCCAGTCTTCGTGGGACCGTCGAAATGCTGTATGTAGGCTATTACTCCCGTGTCCACCTGCAACTGCACATCATCGGCGTAAGTAGCGTTTTTCACGCGCCGCTTGTATTGGTTCTCGAAAGCCAGACGTGTGACGGAGCCGCGGGGAATCACCTCTGAGCCGAGGTAGAAAGTGAGGGCAGCTATGATGGTGGCGGAAATCATGTAGGGACGCATGAGACGGCGGAAGCTGATGCCTGCCGAAATAATGGCAATTATCTCGCTGTTCTCCGCCAGTTTGCTGGTGAAGAAAATTACGCTGATAAAGACGAATATGGAGGAGAAGAGGTTAGCGTAGAAAGGCACGAAATTGAGATAGTAGTCGA
>JAJPYT010000023.1 GCA_021204845.1 Prevotellaceae bacterium
CCATAGAATTTTCCGCTGCAAAGTTCGTCGAGGGTAAGGTTCTCGCCAGCCCGCACGCCGCATGCGAATGTGAGGGCGAAAAGGAAGAATAGTAGTTTTCTCATTGTTACAAGTAGTTTATTTATGAGCAAAGATAATAAAATGTTGGTGAAATACAGTAATGTAAATCCAATTTTTATTGTTTCGGCATTTCTGGAAGGAAGGGCTTCCCTCTCTTACACTCCCAAGAAATCGGAGGCTATCTTATCCAATTGCTCCCGTATGACCGTGAAATCACAGTTTAAGTTCAATGTCTTAACAGCTATTTTATTGCCGCTCATGCTGTATGTGCAGTCTGGTAAATCCCTCTCGTCCGTCTGCGCGTATAGCAGCATGCCCGACACTTCGTGCAGCTTGTCTTTCAGGTTCTGCTCCTTATTCTTCACGTAGGTGAAAATCTGGTATAAGTTCTGCGAATGCAGTGAGCCGCCGTAAGGGCCTTGTGTGACTATGTGTCCATAGTATTTTGCATCTATTATCAGCACTTTATCCTTGTGGGTAAGCGTCACGTCAGTCTGCATTATTGGCAACATGGTGCGGGTGTCATCGTCCAATGCCCAAGGAATTTGTGAGGCGCTCACTTGCAGCTGGGGGAACTCTTTCGCGTAATAGGCGAGGAGGAATTTCTCGTAAAGGCGGCACATTCGCTGTTCGTCCACGAAAGACATCAGGCGGTTCAATCCCTTTTCCGAGGAGAGCAACATCCCCTCTATTATCAGCTGGCAGAGGCTCACGAGCATTCTGTAAGTCTGGTTGTTACGGTGGAAGCGTATGCCTTGCCATGCTACAGTGACGGGATTTATGTTGCGGATATCAGAGAAAAATGCCATTTCCTTTTTCAGGATGTCTTTGCGCTCTTTATCCACATCGTGGCTTTGCAGCAGCAGGGACACCGTGGCTTTAAGTATCTGATTCAGGAGGTTATTCTCCGATAGTTCGTCGTATTCGCAGGTTAGCACCCTTCGGCGGGCAATCTGGTTGCGTATAGTTCCCGCCATGTCTATTTTGCCACGCACGAGGGGTATGTCCTCGGTGTGGCTCAAATATTCGCGGTAAAGCCCCTGTTTCAGTTGTTGACTGATGCCTTTGCCCAAGATGGCGGCAAACAGATTATGAATATTGTCGAACTGCTCGGTGGCGATATCTTCATAGTTTTGCTGCCTAAGCACTTGAAATGCATAGGAAAGCATATAATAGATGTTCTTTATGAAGATGTGTTCGTTCTGCTTCATTCCAGTATGGCTCGCAAGGCGCTCTGCCACCTTTCCACTTTTGAGGCATCGTCAAACCAAAATTCCTCCAGCATGGGCAGTATATCGAAATCCAGCACTTGCCGCATTTTCTCCACGGTGCACTCGTCTTTCTCCCAATTGCAGAAATAGCTGTGACCTATGCGGAATCCTTTTCCCAAGGCATTGTCGTTCGTGATGGCGTGGTTCAGTTCCTTCACTTTTTCTATCAACAGGTTGAACCTCTCATTCCCCAGATGCTCTTTGTATTGCCTGAAGCTGTCGGAATCAAAAGCTGGAGCCATTTCGTAGAAGCTGAACCGCCGGCGCAGGGCATAGTCAATCATAGCCAAACTTCTGTCTGCCGTGTTCATCATGCCAATAATGTGCAGGTTCACTGGGACTGAGAACTGCCTGCCGTCGTATGCGAGGGTGGTCTTCTTCCCTCTGTAATCTTTTTCAATCAGCATCAGCAGTTCACCGAATATCTTGCTCATATTGCCGCGGTTTATTTCGTCGATTATGAAGAAGAAGTCTTTCTCTGGCTCATTAGCCGCCTTAAGGCAGAATGTGTAGAAGATTCCTTGCCTCAATTCAAAGCCGCTCTCGGAGGGTTTATAGCCCAACATGAAATCCTCGTATGAGTAGCTTTGATGGAACTGCACAAACTCGATTCTGCTGTCGTTGCATTCGCCCATTATGGAGTAGGCGAGCCGCTTTGCCGCAAATGTCTTCCCAACGCCTGGCGCTCCCTGCAGAATCAGGTTCTTCTTGTTCTTCAATACAGCTACCACTTTGTCATATTCCGCCTCCGACATAAAGACCTCGCTGAGGAAATCTTCCTTGGTGTATTTCTTTGATGTAGTTGTGTCAGGTGGGACTGGCAGAACTGATGGGGCAATATTAAGCAATAGTTCGTCTATCGTCATGCCAAAATACGGCTTCAGTATTAATTCTTCACACAAATCATTTTCATCACCTATCTTTATGCACGTTGAGTTTTCGTTCGGTGTCCACCATTTCTTGGTGTTTGTGTAGGGAGCATTATTTTTAGACTCAGCTATCACTTCATACCCTCTTTCTTGCCAGTTACCGCCTATCTCTGGATTAGGACTTGCTTCGTTGCTTGTGAATTTACCTAATAATTGAATGCTGTTCCCGTAACAAAGGTAAAAGAAGTCTCCTTTCTTTATGTTTTTCACGAAGTCATCGCCCTGAGTTACTCTTGACAATGCCTTTGCTTTCGTTTGTCCGTCAACCACTACCACTTTACGTTCTCTAAATGTATTCAGGTAATTATGCAATACGCTTGAGCCATGACTGATTTTCCATACGTTCTTGCTATATCGGCTTGATATGTAATATCCGATATCTATAGTCAGCGTCCTATACTCAGGGTCGGGGTAGCAGTCAGAAGAAAGTTGTGATTTAAATATGTCCGTTAGTTCTTGGTCTGCGGATATATATTCGCAAATTTCATCGTACATTGAGTAAAAGCATGTTAGTTTATCTTTGTTAGTGCCTGTCCTAATTTCATAGTCACTATGGAGTACGGAAATATTCAGCTTGACTATACCGAATTTATAAATGTAATATTTATCAGGGAATCGCAGCCATAAGTATGTGGAGACGGCATTCTCTGTTTGGTAATGTTGTCTGGCATCTGGTATATATTTCTCTTTTAGCTTTTTAGCCTTGTCTTTAAATTCCAATATACGTTCCACAACATTCCTGCTTTCATCGAAGAGAGCTTTAAATAGCTCTCTCACTTCCTCTGGCGCTACATCTGCGAGTTTCTCTATTATTCCGCATGGAAAGAAGTTGTTAGAGGCCAGAAGATTATTCGTTTTAGATAGGGATTTCTTAAGCATCTGGGAGAATGTGCCGCTATCTGTATTTATATCCCAGTTGTCTTGAAAAGTTTTTACCGCCTCCCATTTATATTTCTCATCTTTCCACCATGTGGAGGCAAACTCTTCCTTATACTTTACTAATATTGTCTTTAGACGCTCTTTGTCAATCATGCTTATCCTCCTTGTGTTTTCCTTTTGATTTACGGTCAGTACACTCTCTCGCCAAATATTTTGCTGCCCACTCTTATCAGGGTGCTGCCGTGGCGGAGGGCTATCTGGTAGTCGTGGCTCATGCCCCACGAGCATTCGCGGAAGGCGGGCTGGTGGGCGAAGTATGTGTCGCGCAGGTGCAGGAAGAACTGGTGTGCGGTCTCGAATTCCTGGGCTATCTGGCGCTCGTCGTCCACGTTGGAAGCCATGCACATCACGCCCCTTATTTCAGCGCCGTTGAGAGCTTGCCATGCGCCAGAGGCGAGATAAGACTCGCACTCCTCTGTGCTGAAGCCATATTTCGTCTCCTCCTGCGCCACGTGTAGCTCCAGCAGGCAGGGAATGCGCCTGCCCTGGCGCACGCCCTGGCGGCTAATCTCCGCCAGCAGCTTGGGCGTGTCAACCGCATGAATAAGGGAGACGTAGGGAGCGATATACTTCACCTTGTTGGTTTGCAGATGCCCGATAAAGTGCCACTCTATGTCCTCCTGCGGCAGCTGCTCACGCTTCATTTGCATCTCCTGCACGTGGCTCTCGCCGAATATGCGTTGCCCCGCGTCGTAAGCCTCCTGCAAGGCGCTCACGGGGTGATATTTCGACACGGCGACCAGCCTTGTACCCTCGGGCAGTTCCTCCTTTATTTCCTGTAAGATATCGCTAATCATCCCTCTGCCTTATAGTGAAAAATGTCCATGATAGCTGTCTCCGCCATGCTTACAATCAGGTAGTCAGCCATGCCTCCAGCCATGTAAGCGTCAAGGTTTTTAATGGCTATCCGCAGGTCTTGCCCTTGCACGAGCATGTTGTGGTTAGAGCGTTTCTCCTGCCCCGTCTTCTCGTCCAGGCTCACGAACGCCACCTTCGCCTTGAACCAACGGTCGTCGCCTCCGTCGTTGCTCTCTATGAGTTCGCTGAATCTCGCTTTCTTGATGTCGCTTACCTCATATTCCACGCCAGCCACGAATGGCTCAATCTCCTCCAGAAACCTTGCCTCCGCCTCGGTGAAGCTCAGCGCCTCCACTATGTAAGGCTCGGTCACTCTCTTTATCAGCCCGTTCTCCATAGTCTTCTCGTAGCGGACTTTGCACTCAAAATACTGTGTCATGATGTTATTATCTTTTATTTCTTTTACGTTCGAACAATTTCTCTATCAGGTCCGCCCTGCCCATGCGACGCAGCTCGCTGGTTATGCGCCCTCGCTCCTCTGGCTTATACCAGAAGAAGAACATCCTCTGGCTTTGCTTATTCTCGGGCGTGCGTGCCGAGTAAATCTTTTCCATCGTGTAGGGGTTGTAGCCCGTTGCCCACGCCTCGGTAGCCATGGTCATCGGTGTGGGCGTAAAGTCCTGCACCTGCTCTAACTGGAAGTCCAAGCCTTTTGTCACCACTGCCAGTTCCGCCATGTCCTCTGCCCTGCAGCCTGGGTGACCGCTTATGAAGTAAGGCACAATCTGCTGGCGCAGCCCCTCCTGTCGGCAAATATCGTCGAATATCCGCTTGAACTGGCGGAACAGCTCGAAGGGAGGCTTGCGCATCACCTCCAGCACATGCCTGGCAGTGTGCTCGGGAGCCACTTTCAGCCGCCCGCTCACGTGCCTCACTATCAGTTCGCGCGTGTATTCCCTTGCCGCCCTGTTCACCGCCTCGTCCGGGCTCTGGTGCAACAGCAGGTCATAGCGCACTCCGCTGCCTATGAAACTCTTCTTTATGCCCGGCAGGGCGTCCACCGCATGGTATACCTCCAGCAGCGGACGGTGGTCAGTATTGAGATTAGGGCACACCTGTGGATGAATGCACGAGGGGCGCTTACAGGCGGCGCAAGCCTTCTGGTTCTTCCCGCTCATCATGTACATGTTAGCCGATGGCCCTCCCAAGTCGCTTATATAACCCTTGAAGCCAGGCATATCCATCACCCGCCTCACCTCGCTCAGGATGCTCTCTTTCGAGCGGCTGACTATGAACTTACCCTGGTGGGCGGATATGGTGCAGAAGGCGCAGCCCCCGAAGCAGCCGCGGTGGAGGCAGACTGAGAATTTTATCATCTCGTAGGCTGGAATGCGTTTCCCCCTGTATTTCGGGTGGGGCAGGCGAGTGTAAGGCAGGTCAAACGAGTGGTCGAGCTCTGCCGTGCTCATGGGAGGGTAGGGCGGAGCTACCACCACGTAGCGCTCCCCGGTTCGCTGAATCAGCCTTCGGGCATGCAGTTTGTTGCTCTCTTCCTCTATGTGCATGAAGTTTTCCGCCTGTTTTCGCGGGTCTGCCAGGCAGTCCTCGTGGCTGTGCAGCACCAAGTCTTCCGTGTCTTCCCTGGCAGGCACCGTGTCACATAGCATCGCGGTCTGGGGCACTTGCCGCTCCCCCAGCAGAGCTTTGGCGAAAGCCTCGCGCCCTATGCACGCTTGCCCCTGCCCGTCGTAGGCGAGTGTCTCGTCACATTCCTCTATCAGTCTTACCAGTCTGCGGCTTATCTCCCTTGTGGGCATCTCTCCCATTCCGTAGACCACCAGGTCAGCCCCCGATGGCAAGAGAATGCTGGGCAAGAATTTCTCCTGCCAATAGTCGTAGTGGGTAAGCCGCCGCAACGAAGCCTCTATGCCTCCCAGCACAATAGGCACGTTGGGATAGAGCTGTCGCAGGATACGGGAGTAGACGATTGTGGGATATTCCGGCCTCATGTCGTGCCTTCCGTCGGGCGAGTAAGCATCCTCGCTTCTCAGCCTTCGGGCGGCAGTGTATTTGTTCACCATCGAGTCCATGCAGCCAGGCGCTATGCCAAACCACAGGCGTGGTCTCCCCAGTCGGCGGAAGTCACGCAGGTCTCCATGCCAGTCGGGCTGCGGCACTATGGCTACACGCAGCCCCTCAGCCTCCAGCAGACGGCCAATAACCGCCACTCCAAACGAGGGGTGGTCCACGTAGGCGTCTCCCGATAAGAGAATCACGTCAGCCTCAGTCCACCCCCGCAGCGCCATTTCCTTGCGTGTCGTGGGCAGCCAGTCCGTCAGCCTTAGCCCCTCGCCCATGATGCTTGCCGCTTCAGTTCTTTCCCTCAGCCTCCGTTTTCCCGCTCTCCTGCTGCTGCCAGTTTATATAGAGGCAGATGAGCTGGTGCAGGGCGAAGGCTTTCATGTTGTCATGGAAAAGCACATCCTTGCAGAGCGTGAGCAGCGATTCCTCTCCGTTATGCGCCTCCAGCAGTTGGCGCACATTCAGTCGCAGCTTCTCCACCACGGTCTCGTCCACTATGCCATTGCTGTCCAGCAGGTCGCTGAAGAGGGCGAACCGTTTGATAGTCTCCAAGTGCCCGTCGCATATTTCCATTGTGCGCGAGCCCTTCGGGTTAGCTTGAATTGTGTGTTTCATTATCGTGTATATAGAAGGTATTTTATGCTTGCTCCTATTATTGCCCTGCGTGTCTCCTGGTTGTCTATGGTCTCCAGGGGGAAGCCGAATGTGAGAGTTCGTCCGCTGCCAGTCTCGCATGCCACGCCGGCCGACTGTCTCGTCTCGGCGTAGAGCATGGTGCAGAAGCTCCCTTCCGTGGGGTTCAGCACGCTGCAGCGCCTCACCGCATACGACTTCTCGTTCGGCTCGTGCCAGATGCCGAAGCTGGTGCCCATGCCCTCGGCTGCCACGTCGCCGCTGCCCAAGGGATATATTCCTTGTGGCGCCACGTGCAGCACCCTGTTTGCGAAACTTAGCAGCCAGCCCGTGTTCAGCTCTTCCGATATATATGCTCCGCTCATCAGCAACGCCCCGCCCTGGCCAGTGAAGTCTTCCAGCCTCTGGCAAGTGGCGGTGTCAAAGCAGGCTTTCGATGTCAGGCTGTATCCGTCGTTCCGCTGCGCGCCTAATATGTAGTCTATCATGTCTATGCCGCCAGTGCCGGCTTGCCCCGAGGCGAGAGCCTCTGCCGAGCACGACGAGATGGAAAGGTCCGTGCGTCCCGCCAGTATGTCCTCGCTGTGCAGGGTGGGGTAATCGAAGGTGTTGCCAGCCACCAGCAATCCCTCGTATTCCTCTCCGCTCGCGCCCAGGGTGGAGCGCTTGCCCGTGTCGAAGTCCGTTTGTCTGCCGCAGTAGCAGGGGCAGTGGCGGTATACCACGCCAGGGTCTGTGTCCATGTCGAAGCCTAAGAGCGAGCCTGTGTTCACGGGCTGCGGGCCGGCCAACCTGTGGAAGCCGTTCACTATCAGCAGCCTCTTGCCTCCAGCCTGTGCCGCCCGGTAAACGCACAGCTCCTCGCTCTCCATGCTCTGCCCCCCGTCGTTTGCGGCGGTCACCCTGTAGCGTGTAAGCTCTCCCTTAGTTATCGGCAGTCTCACGCTCGTGCCGTAAATCCGTGTGCCGTTGTCGTAGCCCCGTTCTCCCCTGGCTGTGTACACCACATAATGCGTGGGCAGGGCGGTGGGCTCCTTGGGGTCGGCTACTGGCTGCCAGCTTAGCGTCACGCTGTCGCCGCTCTCGTTCAGCATGGCGCTGGTGGAGGTCACGGGCAGTGGCTGCACCACGTATCTTTCCCTTCCGTGCATGGCTGAGACGAACTTCAGCACGCCTTTGTATATCGAGCGTGAGATGAGGAATTTGAACCACGGGTCGTGCCCATATATCAGGTCGCCCCAGTTCTGGTGCGATAGCGTTTCTATTATGGCGCTTGGCACCAGTGGCTCGCGTGTCTCGCTGTAGTTCTTGTCGTGCATCTGCCTGCGGGTCCAGCTGCCGGGGAGGTCCTGCATGTCAGCCGCTATGGTGGAGATTATGCGGTCGCAAAGGTCTCTTGAGGCCATCCTGCTCAGCCCCGAGGGGAACAGCCCCTCCGCCAGCCAGCCGTCCTCATATTCGGTCGGTGTGTAGTTGCCCGTCGTGTATATGCCCAACGTGCCTATTCTCGAGTTGTCCATGTGATAGCCGGCGTCGCTGTGTATGGCAAGCGAAAGCTCTATGGGCACGCTGCGTCCGCTGTCGCCAGGCAGGTAGACCGAGCCTCTCGTCAGCAGGTTCGACATCAGCGAGCGCGCGTTTATGTCTTCCCCGTAGTCGTTTTCGCTCTCCTTGGTGCCGTATACGTGGTAGGGCATCCCGCCCCACTGCGCTGTGTATCGGCTGCCTTCCAGATAGCGTGGCAGCCCGCTTCTCAGCGCAGCGTGCGTCTCGTCGCCCCGTGCTATGTTGCCCATGCCTCCGCCAAAGCGCACCGCGTCTGCCGTCACCACTCCGCGGTAGTTGCTCTCGTTGGTCAGTTCCACGCGGTTTTCCTCGCTGAAGCCAGCTTTGAAGTCGTAGGTGCCAAGGTACACCCACGTGCCACCGCCCATCTGCTGGTTCACTCTCACGTGTGTCTCCACTCCCCTGTGCCTCACGGTGTACACGGCGTCGCTCACGCTGTTAGGCTGTGTCTGGTAGCTCACGTACACGGCGTAGTCTCCATCCTCCGGGATGTTTGGCTGCCACACTATCTGGCTGGGCTGCCTCCCAGGGGGCTGCGTGTCGGCGCAGCGGCTGGTGCCAAGCTCGAAGGGGTTCTCCCGGTCGAGATAGATATTGCACTCTTTCGCGCCAAATCCGCCCTCCAGACCGCGCCAGGCGCGTGTGCCGTCAGTCTCCCTGTAGGTACCGTCCCGCTGGTCGTTGTCCACTATCACCTCGTTCCTCTGCCAGTCTCTCTCTCGCGGACTGAACACCACCGCTCCCGCGTTCTCAAGCATCGGCATCAGGAAGGGCACCACCATCGACTGGGTGAACAGGTCCTCCGTTGTGCAGAAAAGCCTCGGTCTCTGCCATTTCCACAGACCCGTGGCCAAGTCGTAGTATTTGCCGTGGCTTGCCCACAGGGTCACGTGCCTGTCTTTCAGCCCCATCTCGGTGTCGTAGGCTCGTTCCATGCGTTCCGTCCAGGCATTGCCCCTGTATTCAGTCTGCTCCCAGTGGCGGGCGGGCAAGCTGTTGTCGTTCCACTCCTGCGGCACCAGCTCCTCTATAGGCGCGCCCCCCGCGCTTACGCTTATCTGATACGTGTTGTAGGGCGAGGGCAGGAGGTCTGCTATCTCCTTGTATATCAGTTCCACAATTTCCTTGGTGAAAGGCTGCACGGCAAAGCCCTCGTTGGCGTTCACTCTGATGCTTCGCTCCTCGTCGTCTATGTCTATGGAGTTTGCCCTTATCGGGTCGTCACTTGTGAAGGTGCTCCTCCTGTAGTAAGTGAAATAAGATTCTATGCTTTTCCTCACGGCGCTTTCCTCCGCCGTAAGCGTCTGCGCCTGTACGGTCAGGCTTATGGTCAGCAGCAATGTCGTGCAGCAAGCGAGCGCCACTCTCCTCATACTCCCGTGGTGAACTGTTTCGGGTGTTTCCCCGTGAAGTCCGCGAAGTATCGCTTTATCTCGCTTATCTCTCTCTCGGCGTCTCCGGTGGGATACACCATCTTGGTGCAGCACAGCAGTTTGCGCTTGTAGTCCAGCCCGTAGAGCAGAATGGGGATGCCAGCCTCCAAGGCTATGTAGTAGAAGCCGCTTTTCCACCGTGGTTGCAGCTTGCGCGTGCCCTCTGGCGTTATCACCAGCCGAAACTGCTTGCTCCTTCTCGCCTCGGCAGCCAGCTGGGAGGTCAGGTTGTTACGCCTGTCGCGGCGCACGGGTATGCCTCCGAGCCTGCGCATCACCCCCCCCACTGGCCAGAAGAACCACTCGCTCTTCATTATGAAGTTGCAGTGGAAGCCTGTGCTCCAGCAGAAAAGCATGCCCAGCATGAAGTCCCAGTTGCTCGTGTGGGGCGCAAGGGCAATCACGAACTTATCAGGCTGCTCCACAGTTTCCTCGGTGGAGAAACCCATCACGCTGTGTAGCAACCAAGCCCAAAACCACCTCATCGTCCTCTCTCTCCTTGGGGATTCCCCCTTCTCTCCTTGGCTCTATGGTTATTCAGCCTCGCCGCCCAAGGCGTTCAGCTTGTCGAGAATACCTTGGGCGCGTTTACCAAGGTCGGTGGTCAGCGCCTTGTAGTATTCTTTCGGCTTCATTCCAGGCTCAGGGCAGCACACGCGGCTCAGCATGTCGCATTGCATGTCTAATATTTCCACTGCCACCTCATCGAGCCGCTCACGCAATTCTTTCTTTGCGAGTAACTCTCTTGTCATACACTCCGCCAGCAACTCACCGCACAGGTAGTTGATGCTTTTCTTCAGATTCCTCTTGTTTGCCATATTTCCTTCAGCGTTGTAAACCTCAGCAAAGCTAACCTTGCGATAAGCGAGAGGAGAGGGCGCCCCCGCACTCTACCGAGCGCCAGCAAGCTCAGCAAAGCTAATGGTTTTTCTATTCACGTGTTTCCAGTCTGCAAACTTACACAAAAAATATGGAATTACCACTCCTTTGGCAGCGAAAAAGACTGCACCGCCCCCCATTTTAAGTGGAAGGGGACTTAACCGCCCGACTAAGCCACAAGCACTAATGGCTGGGAGGAAATTATCTAAATGTCACCTTCATGGCTTAATCATAACCGCACTGACTGGGGCTGGTCGCCGCACGAACGAGGGCAGGTCACCACACTGATTCACATGCGTCAGTGCGGTGATCACGGCACGTCGATGCGGTGATTTAGGGGAGGAACAGGTAGCTTGGGCTCTTTTAGCTTCGCTGAGGGTGTGACTTCCGGGTCGCCAATCTCCCTAAAGCATTAGTTAATGCGAAGCTGTTTGTTTTGCGGCTAAAGTTGCATGGCAAAAATATTCTCACTATCTTTGCTCTGACAAATACAGAAGAACACACACTCATCATGATGAAAAAGGCATTTACCCTGCTGGCTCTGGCGCTCACTGGCGCGGCCTGCACCCGGGGCGCTGAGGACTATAGCTTCAGCCTGAGAAACAAATTGAGTATAGCACGCGAGAACGAGACCGTGGAGGTGGGCGTGCCACGAGGCACAAGGCTGCCAGAGGTGGTTCTCACCCTTAACAGGGACGGAACGGAGATTCCCTTCGAGGCGGTGGGCGACACGGCGATACGCTTCCAAGCCAACCTGGCGCCTGGCGGCAGCGAGGGCTATACTCTGAAAAAAGGAAGCCCTACAAGCCCCGCCAAAAGAACATTCGCAGGTATAGAACAGCCCGAGACGCGCCACGACATAGCCTGGGAAAACGACCGCGCGGCATATCGCATGTACTCCTACGTGCTTAAACAACGGGAGGCGACCACGGGCAACGGAGTGGACCTCTGGCAGAAGAAGAAGCCGGAGCCTGTGGTGGAGGATATGTATAACCTGCCAGACTTCCACACCGAGAGCGAATATGGAGTTGACGGATATAACGTGAACGGGCTGCGCCTTGGTAACGGAGGCGTGAGCCACCTCGCTGGGGAGGACGTGCCAGTCGTGCATAAGCCCTACGACAAGTGCGAGATATTGGAGAACGGGGCGCTGAAGAGCGAGTTCGTGTTGACATATGACAACGTGGAAGTGGACGGTGAGATGTACACGAAAACGCTGCGCATAATAGCCACCGCAGGCAGTCTGCTGAACAAGGCAATAGTGCGTTACGACGGACCGGAAAAGCCCATGCGGCTGGCAGCTACCGTGTATGAGCACACAGACATACCAGGCGTAACGCCCGATGGCGTGCCATACACAAGCACCCCTGGGCTGGCAGGCTGGGCGGAGAACCCGAGCGAGGGTAACATAACGAGCAGCGGTGTGCGCTTCTACCAGGCAGCCTACATGCCCTCTTGCGCGAGCCAGGCGGAGGACATGGCAAGCTATCTCTGCCTAACGGTGGACTACACTCCCGGCACCGACCTCGTGTTCTACTTCGGCGGAGGCTGGAACATCTACCCGGAAGGCGAATACCAGCAGGACAATGACTGGTTTCTGGCACTCGACCGCTTCAAGCAAATTGTGGACAGCCCGATAGTGGTGGAGACCAGAGAGGGACGGTAAGTGAGTATTTAAGAAAATGTCATGAATAGTAGAATTCTTATCCTTATTACTCTGGCGCTTGCCAGTGTCACAGCCACTGCGGAGGCTGACGACTACACATTCCGCCTGAAGAACGCCTCTGGCATAGCCCGGGAGGGGGAAACTGTGGAAATAAGCATGCCGGAGAGGACAAAGCTCTCCGCCAGCGCGCTGATGGACGAGGAGGGAGAGGCAATTCCCTTTGAGGCGGTGGGCGACACGCTGCTACGCTTCCAGGCCAGCATTCCCTACGCCAGCACCAAAGGCTACACCCTGAAAGACGGAACCCCCACAAGTCCCGCGAAACTGACCTATGCGACAATAAAGGAACCATCGTCGCGCGGCGACATCGCCTGGGAGAACGACCGCACGGCATACCGTATGTACTCCAGCGTGCTGCTGAAGAGCGAGCCCGCGACGGGCAACGGAGTGGACCTCTGGCAGAAAAAGCAGGCAGAGCCGATAATAGACGCAATGTACAGCCTCTCCAACTACCACTCGGAGAGCCAATACGGCGTGGACGCGTTCAACGTGAACGGTCTGAGATTAGGAGACGGAGGAGTGAGCCATGTGGTAGACGGCAAACTGGTGGTGCACGACCCACACGACGAATGCACGGTGGTGGAGAACGGGGCGCTGAAGAGCGAGTTCGTGGTGACATACAACAACGTGGAAGTGGACGGAGACACATACACAAAAACCGTGAGAGTGATTGCCACTGCCGGCAGTCTGCTGAACAAGGCTATAGTGCGCTACGAGGGAACGGTGAAGCCCATGAGACTGGCTGTGGCTCTCTATCAGCACACCGACATAGACGGTCTGTCACCAGACGGAGTGGCTTACACGAGCACTCCCGGACTGGCTGGCTGGGCGGAGAACCCGAGCGAGGGAACGGTGACGAGCAGCGGAGCCAGATTCTACCAAGGGGCTTACGTGCCCTCGTGCGCCACGGAGGCGGAAGTGATAGACGACCACCTCTGCCTGACGGTGGATTACACGCCTGGCACTGACCTCGTGTATTACTTCGGCGGAGGCTGGAACATGTTCCCGGCAGAGGAATACACGCAGGACGAGGACTGGTTCCTGGCGCTGGAGCGCTTCAAGGAAACGGTGGACAGCCCGATAGCCTTGACCACGATGGAGACCATACCGCAGAGAAACGACGTGATGGACTTGATATATAAGGTTAACAATTATTGGCAGACGCAAAACCCGACGCATGGAGACCACTTCTGGAACCGCGCTGTTTACCACATAGGCAACATGGCGGCACATGGCGTGACGGACGACGAGGACTTCCTGGACTACAGCCTCGCATGGGCAGAGCAAAACAACTACTGCGGAGCCACGGGCACTGACAAGAGCCGATGGAAATACACTTACGGAGAAACGGCTGATTACGTGCTTTTCGGCGACAATCAGGTCTGCTTCCAGGTATACGCCGACCTGTATAACCTGCTTGGCGGAGAAGAGAAGATAGAGCGTGCCAGGGAGGTGATGGAATACGAGATGAGCACCAGCTTCAGCGGTTACCTCTGGTGGGTGGACGGGCTGTTTATGGTGATGCCGATAATGACGAAACTTTATAACATAACCGGCAACCAGCAGTATTTGGAGAAAATGCATGAGTATTGGCGCTGGGGCACAGACCTGATGTGGGACGACGACGAGAGCCTTTACTATCGCGACTCGACTTACATATATCCGCGGCACCAGACCGACACCGGAGGCAAGGACTTCTGGGCAAGGGGAGACGGATGGATTTTCGCCGCCTTCGCCCGTGTGCTCGACGAATTGCCCGAGGACGACGCTTACCGCGACGAATATATAAGCTATTACCTGCGTATGGCGGAGGCGCTGAGAAAATGCCAGGTGGACGACGGAGAGGGCAACGGCTACTGGTGCCGCTCGCTGTTGGAGGAGAGCTATGCGCCCGGTTACGAGACAAGCGGAACGGCACTGTTCACTTACGGCTTCCTTTGGGGCATAAACCATGGGCTGCTTGACGAGCAGACTTACGGGGAGACGGTGCAGAAGGCTTGGAATTATCTGACTGGAGTGGCGCTGCAGAGTGACGGACTGGTAGGCTACGTTCAGCCCATTGGCAGCGACGCCGCGCCGGACACTTACATGACCGCCACTCAGACAGCGGACTTCGGGGTGGGAGCCTATCTGCTTGCCGCCTCTGAAATGAGCCGCTACGCCGCCCCCAGCCAGGAGGAGACACCGCTGCGGCTGACAAGCGTGACGCTGGTGGACGATGACGTGGTGAGCGTGAAATTCAAGGAACAGGTGGAGCCGGAGGCGGCAGCCGTGGCAAGCAACTACCTGCTTGACGGAGAGCCAATAGACGGAGCGGCTGAATATGACGGAGAACGCACCGTGACGCTGGCTCTAAAGAAACCCGTGGACTTCGGGCAGCATAGTGTAACCGTGACCGGGCAGCGGAGCCTGGGCGGAAGCGTGCTTACCGACAGCGTGAGAACCATTTTGCGCACTGTTCCTCTTTACGACAACGTGACCATTGCGGCGGTCACCGCCATAGGGGCACAGAGCGGCAACCCCGCCACAAGCACCATAGACAACAATCTGGACACGCGCTGGAGCCAGGAGGGAACGGGGCAGTGGCTGCAACTGGACTTAGGCAGCAGCCAGACGGTTTATGCCCTTGACATTGCCTTCTACCTTGGCGACACGAGGGTAAACTACTTCGACGTGAGCACAAGCGACGACGCACAGGAGTGGACCCGGCGACTGAGCGACCAGCAGAGCAGCGGCATGAGCGCCGAACTGGAGCGCTACTATCTGCCCGAAGAGGCGGCAGCCCGCTACGTGCGCATATATTGCAACCAGGCAAGCACCACGACGTGGAACAGCATAACGGAGGCAAGAGTGTGTGTGGTGGAGAATTCATTCGACGAGCTGCAACTGCCAGAACTCATATACTCCGACATTCTGCTGCCCGCAGCCACAGAGGGAGGCACAGTGCTCACTTGGGCGACGAGCGACGCCAGCGTGCTCTCACGAGACGGAAAGGCGGCTCTTACGGACGAGGAGCAGCAGGTGACGCTGACCGCCATAGCGGGCAAGCAGGAGAGGGAGTTCAACCTTACGCTTATGCCACGCGATGTGGAGGCTAACCTGCAATTGAGATATGACTTCGAGACTGGAGACGTGTATACCGACGGCTCGCAACGCATGCTCAAAGACCACTCCGCTCACAGACGGGACGCTAAACTGATTAACACGCGCTGCACGATAGACGGCACGCTGAACCTCACGGACAACACAGCCAGCGGATGGAACACTAACGGATATGTCCTCATCCCGGAGCATTTGCTGGACAGCCTGCGCAGTTACACCATTGTGCTGACAGCCACGCCTAAGAGCCTCACCAACCTGCCGCGCTTCTACGACTTTGGCTCGGGAAGCACGAACAGCATGTTCCTGAGGGCTGGAGACTTCGCGGCAGGATATAAGTACAAGGGAGGCGACACCGCCCTGCTTACCGCCGACGCGCTGCAGACGGGAGTGGAGCAGAATATTGCCGTGACCTACAGCGTTTTGACTGGTCTGACCACAATTTACGTGGACGGGGAAGTGGCGGCTCAAAGCGCTGACATAGAGCATGAACCCTACGAACTGGCAGCATACGCCACGGACAGCAAGAATTTCTTGGGCCGCACGCAGTGGTACAACACTTCCGCAAAGAGCAGCAACGTGGACTACAGCGGCACGATGGATAACTTCCGCGTCTATTCGCTTTGCCTAACCGCAGAGGAGATAGAGGCGTTGTTCGAGGAGATGGCGACTGGCATAAAAGCTGCCACAGAAACAGCGACGCGGAACTCAGCCACCTATGACCTCTCGGGCAGACGCACAAGGAAAGATGCCAAGGGCGTGGTGATAGAGAACGGCAAGAAGATACTGAAATAGAGATAAAACAATAGGATATGCAAACGAAGAGAACATTGACAACATTTGCGGCACTGGCGGCTACAGCCCTGTGCCTCGCGGACAAGACCATGTACATTCCGCAGGAGTGGCGCAACCGCACAGACACGCTAATCTGGGCGGAGAGCGACCCCGACTGCAAATACACATGGTCGAAAACCCGCTCGAAAGAGACTGACAACGTGATAATCCTGTGGGATAAAGGCTATGGCAGCACCTCGCCCAGCGACGCGCCTTCAACTTTCAGAGTGGACATAGACGACCTGGCGGAGAAATGCGAGGAGTTTTACCAGCTGGAGTGCAGCACCTTGGGCTTCGTCGACCCCGAGACTTCCAATCTTGGCAAATACAAGGTGATGGTGCTGATGAACCACACCAGCGAATGGGTCTGTTATGGAGGAGGCTACGACTATCAGGTTTCAGCCCTCTGGCTCAGCCCCTCGACGTGCAAACCAGTTGGCAGCTCGGTTGCCCATGAGGTGGGGCATTCGTTCCATTACATGTGCTACTCCGAGGCTTCGAACCATGGGTCCACAAGCGGCGTGGAGACAGGCTTCCACAGCGCTGTGGGCAGCGGCAGCACCATCTGGGAGACCACAGCCAACTGGCAGGCCATGCAGTCTTATCCGTCGGAAATGTTCACAATGAGCGGTATGGCGGACATATTCCAGTACAGTCACAATTACGCCTTCACGCATGAGTGGCAGCGCTACCAGAGCTATATGTTCCTCTACTACCTGTGCGACCTCTACGGCGACATAAAGACGGTGGCGAACGTGTGGAACCATCCCGAGACATCGGTGAAGGACTTCAACGAGGTGCTGATGGACAATAAAGGACTGAGCGTTAGTGACTTGTATAAAATTTATTTCGACTACGCCATGAAGGCTGTGACTTGGGACCTCGACGCTTGGGCTCCATACCGGGACAGCTACATCGGCAAGTTCAAATACTATTGCGTGCAGGACGGGGTGCAGAGCTATCAGGTGGCTTACGCCAGCGCTCCGCAGTCCACAGGCTTCAACGTGATTCCCCTGTCAGTTCCCGACGCTGGAACAGAAATCTCCACAGAGTTTACTGCCCTTAGCTCTGGCGCGGCTTTGCTGGAGGGCGACCCTGGCTACTATTTGGATGGAGATTCTAAACTCTCCGCCTCCGGCAAGTCTACTTACAACGCCACCACTCCCGTGCGTAACTTCCGCCTGGGCTACGTGGCGCTGCTGAAAGACGGCACACGCCAGTATTTTGCCGAAGACTCGCTCTACTGCCACGGAAAGGCGAAGAGCACGGCAACCCTGAGCATGACCGTGCCCGAGAACACAACTAAGCTCTGGCTGGTGGTCTGCCCATCGCCCGCAAGCTACGTGCAGCACAAGTGGGACGAGAGCATAAAGAATGACGACCAGTGGCCATATCACATAAAACTGAGCGGCACAGACCTCACTTCGGACGCTACGGTTTACCAGTCTTACCAGATTGACGACAGGGCGATTGGCGACATGAGTGTTGTTTATGATTTCTACATGCCAGCCATGACTACTACGGACGCTTCCACTATAACAATGAGCGGCGACGTGCTGACGACCTTCGGCACTGCTTTCCAGATGACCAAGGACGAGGTGGCAAGCCACATGCAGGAATATAGCCCGGATGGTCCAGATGTGGGCATGATGATGCTTTATCCCTTCAGCGCGACAGGGGCGCTCATAGAGAGCCCGAGCGGTGTGGAAGATGGTTACGGATATTGGTTTAACGAGCATGGCGGGCTGGTGGCAGCCGACAGCAGCAAGGCAGCCCTCCTGGCCGAGTTCGACCCGGAGACGCTGAGTTTCAAGATTAGCCAGTCGCCTGGCATGCTTAGTGTTGGCAATACCGTATCGGCTCGTCTGGCTCTGCGCTACCGCCGCACCGAGCAGGAAGAGGCTATAGCGAAATTCCAGATTAGGGTTCACATACATAAGTCGCTCACTGGCATAACAGAGCCAACGATAGAATACGACGGGGAACTTGCCCTGCCTGTCCAAGGCGTGGAGCCAGAAGAGAAGAATGCTTCTTCTGACCTCTACTACGACCTCAGCGGCCGTCCGGTTGCCAAGCCCAGAGGGCCAGGCATATACATAAAGAATGGGCGCAAGGTGATGGTGAGGTAATCATCTTTTCCCCACTTATACAGTCTGGGGTGGAAGGCAAAACCTCTGGGCGGGAGGGAGCCTTCCGCCCCAGACTTTGTTATAGCTAAAACTTGGATTAACGCTGCCTCTTACAGCATAGAGGCAACTTTCTCTTCCAATGATTTCTTTATAAAGGCATTTATAGAGATGCCTTCGCGACTTGCAAGTAAGGCGATACGGCTATGGGTTTCAGGAGATATACGCACATTTAAGGCTCCCTTGTAACTCTTGTGAGGGGTTATTCCCGCTTCTTTACAATAACTGATATAGTCATCTATCGCACCAGTGAAATCTTTCCGCAACTCCGCGACAGTCGCGCCTTCATATGTTATTTTCGTGTCGTTCGGCAAGTCAATTACCTGCCCATACAGACAATTGTCGTTCTCACTTACTTCGACGCTTCCGATGTAACCTTTGTATTCCAATGTATTCATATCAAACCATTTTTAGGCAGAAAATCATATACTTGTTTCATGATATAGCCTTTTATCACACTATCTGGATGTGGCTTGTGCGCTATGTACACGCTGTCGCCTTTTGCAAATATAACTCTCCCTTCTCTTTTTCACAACTTTTTTATCTAACTTTGCTTTCTAAAGAAACGAAAGAGAGCGCGTCAATGATGAGCATTAAACGTTTTGTGAAGAACTGGACACTGCCAGTAGCCATGGGGCTGGGCATGACAATCTACCTGTTGTTTCACATCGTGCCCATTCTGCAACCTGTGGGGCGGTGGTATTTTCCATATAACGGCAAGATGCTGCCGATATGTGCGTTTGCCGTGCTATATGTGACATTCTGCAAAATAGAGTTCCGCAAGCTCAAACCCGTCAGGTGGCATCTTTGGTTAGGAATAGAGCAAATAATGCTCGTGGCGATTATAATGGTTTTCATAATCGGGTTCCACGCTCAGGGGGAGCCGCTGATACTCATGGAAGCCACGCTGGTGTGCGTAATCTCTCCAGGAGCTATGGCAGCCGCGGTGGTGACTGCCAAATTAGGCGGAAACCTTGAGGAAATGACCACTTATACACTGATTTCCAACTTTATTTCAGCCATTCTTATCCCGCTCTGTTTCCTTGCCCTGCCATCGATAAGTGCTACGGCAGAAGAGGGTACAGTGCGTTTTGTCCACCTCTTTCTCGCCATTCTTTGGAAGGTGAGCGTCATACTACTGCTTCCCATGTTAGCGGCTCTGCTCACAAAAATAATATTACCGCCCGTGCACCAGCTCATAACTTCGGTACGCGACCTAAGCTATTACCTATGGGCTTTTTCGCTGATGGTGATAACCGGCACAACACTCATGAATATTGTCAGCGCATGGGCAACCACCACATTCTTTTTCCTCTTCGCCGTCGCGCTGATGGCTCTCTTTGTTTGCGCCGGGCAGTTTGCCCTGGGTCGATATATGGGCCGTTTCTGCGGCAAGAAAATTGAGACAGGGCAAGGGCTCGGGCAGAAGAACACCACCTTCGCCATCTGGATTGCAACCGCCTTTCTCAATCCTCTCAGCTCAGTGGGTCCTGGCTGCTACATCCTATGGCAGAACATAGTGAACAGCGTAGAGATTTGGCACCAGCGCCGTAAGGGAATTGAGCTGTCAAGCTGAGCGCTATACGAAAAAAATCCCCCGATGGCATCTCTTGTCGCAGATTATTTGTATCTTTGTGGCAAGACAGATGCCTTATCCTATGAAAAAGACTATCTTAGCCATCGTGGCAGCCGCGTTTTTAGGAGCATGCGCCAGCCACAAGCAAGCCAGCAGGCAAGCCCTCGTGTCACAGGACACCATAACCTATGCCTACAACCAGACGCAGGGGCTCACGCAGAAAGATGTGCAATTCTTCAACCGCGTTTGCGAGTCATACGGCGGATTGCAATATACGCCCATCTGGGTGTCTATCAGCAACGACGATGAGACGCTTTACAGCTATTTCTGCAAGGGCCAGAACGGCAAAAACGTGGTGGTTGTGATAGAGAAGCCGTCGCACGGCAAGCCTGTGATAAAGGAGATAAAGCAAATGTCTAAGCCGCGCAAGCCAATAAATGTCCTCACCGCCTTCTACGATTCGAGGGTGGGCAGCGGACCTTTGGAGGCTGTGCTTGCCAGCCAGGGCTGCGAAGTGATTGGGCGAGATGACAACCTCTGCTCTGTGACGCTGAGGGCAAGAAACAGCGAGACACGCACGCTGCTGGAGAACACGAAAGGCGTGATAAGCGTGACGGAGCACCAGATAATGCCGCCTCGTGGCAGCAACTGACCCCATTTTCGGAAACGAAAAAGACATGCGGCAAATCTTTCATCTTATAAATATGATGTCGCCCTACTTGCTGTTGGGCTTTTTGTTGGCTGGTTTGATGCATGCTTTCATTCCCTCGCGATATTACACACGTTTTCTCTCTCGCAAGAACATGCGCAGCGTGGTCAGTGCGGCACTTTTTGGCATACCCCTGCCGCTTTGTTCCTGCGGAGTGATTCCCACAGCCATGTCACTGCGCAGAGAGGGCGCTTCCAAGGGCGCCACAACCGCATTCTTGATAGCGACTCCACAAACAGGCATAGACAGTATTATAGCCACATTTGCCCTGATGGGTCTGCCATTTGCCATAGTACGTCCCGTGGCGGCGTTGCTCACCAGTCTGTTTGGTGGAGCGCTGGCTAATGTCACAGACCGCAGCGCCGAGGTTCAGCCTCCAGCCCAGGAAGGATGTTGCTCCCAGTCCACCCCTTGCGAAAGACTGAGTCTGCCCCGCCGCCTGGGGGAGGCGTTGCGTTATGCCTATCTCACTATGATGCAGGATATTGGCAAATGGCTGGTGGTAGGTCTCGTTGTGGCTGGTTTGATAACAGTCCTTGTTCCCGAGACGGCTTTCACCGTTTTCCGTGAGAACACCTTTGCCTCCATGCTTCTCGTCCTCGTAATCGCCATGCCCATGTATGTTTGTGCTACGGGTAGCATCCCCATTGCCGTGGTCCTGATGCTAAAGGGTCTCACTCCCGGGGCTGCGCTTGTTTTGCTTATGGCGGGTCCTGCCTGCAATTTCGCCTCCATGTTGGTGGTTCGCAAGGTCATGGGCTTACGCTCTCTTGTCACATATCTCGTGAGCATCATTCTTGGGGCGATAGTTTTTGGGTGCCTCATCGACTGGCTTCAGTTTCACGGTGTGGTTGATTTTATGGCAAAGCTCACGCAGCAAGCGATGCATCACAGTAGGGCAACCATCACGTTCTACTGGTGTTGCACGGCAGTGCTTCTGCTCCTCCTATTTAATGCCCTTGTGATAAGTAAGATAAATAAATCAAATAAAAGTATAACTTCAACTTCTATGAATACATCAGTTTACCGAATTGAAGGCATGAGTTGCAACCATTGCCGCATGACTGCAGAGAAGGCACTGCTCTCCGTGCCTGGTGTGGAGAACGCCTCGGTGGACCTCGCCACTGGGCAAGCCCAAGTGACTGGAGCCGCTTCTCGTGAGGCTCTCGCAAAGGCAATAGAGGAAGTTGGTTTCACGCTCGTCGAAGGTTAGGGTATGAGCAGCGACGAGAGGAAAAATGAGGGCTTGCGTGCCTTGGGCGGCAAGACTGCTTACCGACAGGACTATGCGCCCGAAGTGCTGGAATGCTTCCAGAACAAGCACAAGGAGAATGACTATTGGGTGTGCCTCGACTGCCCCGAGTTTACGAGTCTCTGCCCGATAACCGGGCAACCGGACTTCGCGGAAATAATAATCTCTTACCTGCCTGACGAGAGAATGGTGGAGAGCAAAAGCCTGAAATTGTACCTGTTCAGCTACCGCAACCACGGTGACTTCCACGAGGATTGCGTGAACAAGATAATGAAAGACTTGATAACGCTGATGGACCCGAAATATATAGAAGTCACGGGGCTGTTCACTCCACGCGGAGGCATCAGCATACACCCCTATGCCAACTATGGCCGCCCCGGAACGAGGTATGCCGAGCTGGCGGAATACAGGCTACGCAACCACGCTCTGCAAGCTACGGAAGGGTAAGTCTTGGTCCTTATTCTATCTCCAACTGCAAGCCCTCCACCAGCTTGCCAAGTGCGCTGTTACGCTCCTTCATGCGTTGGAGGATTTCGCCCTTACTAAACGTGCGGCGCACCGTCTCCGCCTCCATCACCTCTATCTGCATCTCGATGGACGGAACACCTATGTGACGGGCGAAGAATGACTCTATGGCTGCCTTGCGGCTCTGCAGTTCACCGGCTATTATATGGCTGCCCACAGTGACAAGGAACGAGGTGTCGGACAGGAAACGTGGGGTGATGCCCCTAAGGCGGTTTGCCATAGCCACCTCGCCAGGTTGCAAGAGGGTGGCGAACTGCTGCCAGCACTGTATCATGTTGCTCTCAGTGAGCCGTCCCCTGTCGCTTAGGTAAAATTGGCTTTCCTCGCGCACCTCGTCCGTAGCGCTATCGGCAGAGGCGGGCGCGGTCTCGTTGATGCACACGCTGTTAAGGTCAAGCTTGGCTGGCTTTGACGTGGCTGGCTTAGTAAGAATACTTAAGGGAGATTTTGCCGCAGAGGCGGTATCAGCAACCGCGGTCTTAGGTTTTGGCGCTGGTGGGGCTGGTTTCTGCGCAGGTGCAGGCTGTGCCGCCTGTGAGCTCGCCGCGGCATTAGCTTTGCTGGTGGGCGCACTGTTGAATATTGGCTTTATAACATCTTCGGGCCGAAGCCCAGGGGCAGGGGAGTCGTCCTGCATGAGCTGCGCCGCCTGTATGAGGCAGAGCTCCACCTGCAGGCGCTTATTGCGACTTTGGCGGTAGCTTACGTCGCAGTCGTTGCACAGTTTCAGCGCGCGGCAGAGAAACTGTGGTTGGCAACGCCGCGCCTGCTCGAGGTATCTGCCACGCACTGCCTCGCTTACCTCCAGCAGCGGCAGCGTCTGGGGGTCGCGGCTCACGAGCAGGTCGCGCAGATGGCTTGCCAGTCCGGCTATGAAGTTGCCCCCGTCGAAGCCCTTGCGCAGCACCTCGTCGAAGAGCAGCAGGCAGGGCTCAACCTGGGCGGAGAGGAAATGGTCGACGAGGCGGAAGTAGTATTCCGAGTCGAGGACGTTGAGATTGTCGAGCGTGCTCTGGTACGTGATGTTGCCACCCGTGAAGCTCACCATCTGGTCGAATATGCTAAGCGCGTCGCGCATGCCGCCGTCAGCCTTTTGGGCTATCAGGTTAAGCGCCTGGGGCTCGGCTGTGTAACCCTCCTTCTGGGCCACGTATGCCAGGTGGTCCACGGTGTTCTGTATGGTCATGCGGGCGAAATCGTAGACCTGGCAGCGGCTGAGTATGGTGGGAAGAATCTTATGTTTCTCGGTGGTGGCGAGGATGAATATGACGTAGGAGGGCGGTTCCTCCAGCGTCTTCAGGAAAGCGTTGAAAGCCTGGCTGGAGAGCATGTGCACCTCGTCGATGATGAATACCTTGTATTTCCCTCCCTGTGGCGGTATGCGAACCTGCTCTATAAGCTCGCGTATGTCGTCCACGGAATTGTTGCTTGCCGCGTCAAGCTCGTGTATGTTCATGGAGCGTTGCTGGTCGAAGGTGCGGCACGACTCACATTCGTTGCACGCCTCGCCGTCGGGGCGGGGCGAAAGGCAATTGATAGTCTTGGCAAAAATGCGCGCGCAAGTGGTCTTTCCCACGCCCCGCGGACCGCAGAACAGATAGGCATGAGCCAGCTTGTGTGTGCGTATGGCATTGAGCAGGGTTGTGGTGAGAGCGCGCTGGCCCACTACCGTGTCGAACGTGGCAGGGCGGTACTTACGTGCTGATACTATGTACTCTTCCATAGGTGATTCTTGGGATGAAAGTTAACGGTTACAAAATTAACAAAAAATAAGTCATATAGGGGCATACAGCCTATGATTTTTTAATACCTTTGCAAAAAGCAAGGAGAGAGAGAAGAATGAGTGCGTTTGTTACAATTTGGCATTTCGCGGGTCGCTATAAGTATGTGATAGTGGTCCCTCTCTTGGTCTTGTTCGTATGTTTCGTGGGAGAAGATTCCCTTTGGGCAAATTACAAACGATACAGGCAGCTTAACGACATGCGTGACCAGCTGAGCACCTACAGGCTGGAATACGAGCGCGACTCCGTGGTGCTGCAGCGGCTGGAGAACGACCCCAAGGAGGCTGAGCACGTGGCGCGCGAGCTCTATCTCATGAAGCGTGAGGGCGAGGATGTCTTTCTTTTTGTCAACGACCCGACGAGCCAGGAGGCGGAAAAATGAAACAGCTCTCTACCGTGCAGAACGTCCTTTATGTGGCGGGTGCCGTACTGATGATTGTCGGTGCCGCGCTTTTCGCCTGGCGCAGGCTCGAGGCCTGTGTGGTATACGTGGCTGGAGTGCTTCTCTATGCCTCCATGCAGTTTGTGGCGGCATATTTGGGCAGCAATTTCGTTATTCAGCGCCTGCGCCGTCAGCAGTTATTCGGGGCGTTTTGCCTCGTGGCTTCCGCCGTCGCCATGGCAATGCTCATGTGGGACCTGTGCAGGGGCAGCTTCATGTTTCGCTATGTGCATCACAATGAGTGGGTTATGCTGATGGCAATAGGAGCGCTGGTGCAGCTATATACAGCCTACCGCATACCGAAGGAGTTGGAAAAGGAGGCTAAAAGATGAAAGGGATTAAGACAAGACTCTTGGGCCTGGCGTTTTCGCTGCCAGTGTTGGCTCCGCTGGCAGTTTCCTGCGTAGACCAGTATAAGCTCGTGGGAACCACAAACATACACGGGCTGGAGGGAGAGATGCTCTACCTGAAGGTATATGACGTGGACGACCTTAAGAAGATGGATTCCTGCAAGGTCACGCACGGCAAGTTTGAGTTCAAGGGAACCATGGACTCCACGGTGATGGCGAACCTCTTTGTGGGCGAGCAGAGCCTGATGCCCGTGGTAATAGAGAGCGGTGACCTGAAAGTGCGCATCGACGACATAGCTCAGCAAATATCGGGCAGTCCTCTGAACGACACGCTCTACAACTTCATCCTGCAAAAGACACAGCTTGACAACCAGATATCCGAGCTCTCGCAAAAGGAGGGGCGAATGGTGATGGACGGGGTGGACTTCGACGAGGTGGTGGCACGCCTTAACGCCGAATATATAGACCTCTCGAACAAGAACGACGCGCTGATAACCGGTTTCATAAAGCGCAACTACAATAATGTGCTGGGTCCGGGAATTTTCATGATAATGACCAGCAACTACACTTATCCCGTGATGACACCGCAGATAGAGGAAATACTTACTTCCGCCCCCTCTTACTTCATGAACCACCCTTACGTGAGCTCATACGTGAAGATGGCGCGGGAGAATATGGAGAAGTTGCACGAACAATAAGAGCCCCGCATCCCCCCATGGACGACAAGCAGCTGATAGAAGAGTTGCGCAGACAATTGCACCGGCACAACCGCAATTACTATGTGCTCAACGCCCCCGTCATATCCGACCAGGAGTATGACGCGCTCATGCGGCAGCTACAGCAGTTGGAGCTGCTGCATCCCGAACTTTACGACCCCAATAGCCCCACGCAGCGAGTTGGCAGCGATTTAGGCGGAGAGTTTCGCCAGGTGGTGCATAAGAGGCCTATGCTCTCGCTCGCCAACACCTACAACAAAGGTGAGGTGGGGGAGTTCTACCGCCGTGTGGAGGAGGGCTTGCAGGGGCAGGAGTTCCAGATATGCTGCGAGATGAAGTTCGACGGGCTCTCCATCTCCCTGCACTACGAGGACGGGCGTCTGGTGAGGGCGGTGACCAGGGGAGACGGAGTGCAGGGCGACGATGTCACGGACAATGTGCGCACCATACGCTCCATACCACTGATACTTCCCGAGGGCAGCGGCTTTCCCCGCGAGTTCGAGATGCGAGGCGAGGTGCTAATGCCCTGGGAGTCGTTCGAGAGGCTGAACGCCGAGCGTGAGGCGAGGGAAGAGCCCCTTTTCGCGAATCCACGGAACGCCGCCAGCGGCACGCTCAAGAGCAAAAACTCCGCCGTGGTGGCGCAACGCGGGCTCGACGCTTATCTCTATTATCTCTTGGGCGATGACATTCCATGCGACAGCCATTTCGCCAACCTGCAGCGGGCACGCGAGTGGGGTTTCAAGGTGAGCGGCGAGATGCGGCTGGTAAGGAGTTTGCAGGAAATATTCGATTACATAGACTATTGGGACGAGGCGCGCAAAGCCCTACCCGTAGCCACTGACGGAATAGTGCTGAAGGTAGACTCGCTAAGCCAGCAGCGCAGCTTGGGGCTTACCGCCAAGAGCCCCCGTTGGGCTATTGCATACAAGTTCCAGGCGGAGCAGCAGGAAACTATATTGCGCAATGTCACCTTCCAGGTGGGACGAACAGGAGCTGTCACTCCCGTCGCTATTATGGACCCCGTGCAGCTCTCAGGCACCATGGTGCACCGCGCCACCCTTAACAACGAGGATTTCATTAGCGCTCTGGACCTCCACATTGGCGACCTCGTGCAGGTGATAAAGGGAGGAGAGATAATTCCTAAGATAGTGGGAGTAAACACCGACGCCCGTGGCAGCGGTTTAGGCGAGAGGGTGAGTTTCATCACTCATTGCCCCGAGTGCGGCACGCCGCTGGTTCGCTTCGAGGGCGAGGCGGCTCATTACTGCCCTAACGACACTGCCTGCCCGCCGCAAATAAAGGGGCGCATAGAGCATTTCATAAGCCGCAAGGCCATGGATATAGAGTCTCTCGGACCGGAGACCGTGAACGAATACTACCAGATGGGCATAATACACGACGTGGCAGACCTTTACGACATCCGTGTGGAACAGATTGCCGGCATGAACTCAACGCGCATGAAGAGCGCAATGAAAATAGTGCAGGGGATAGCCCAAAGCCGTGAGGTGCCCTTCGAGCGGGTGCTCTATGCCTTAGGTATACGTTTCGTGGGCGAGATAGCAGCCAAGGCGCTGGCACGCTACTTCAAAAGCATAGACGCGCTGGCGGCGGCAAAAGCTGGCGACCTCTTGCAGGTTAATGGTATAGGAGAGGTGATAGCCCAGAGCGTGGTAGGCTGGCTTGCCAAGGAGGAGAACCAGCAGCTAATCAGCCGCTTGCGTGCCGCTGGAGTGCGCTTCGAACTGAGCGAGGAGGAACTCTCCAGCCATAGCGACAAGCTGCAGGGGCAGACGGTCGTGATAAGCGGCGTGTTCGCCCGTCACAGCAGGGACGAGTATAAAGCTCTCATAGAGAGGCACGGAGGCAAGAACGTGGGCAGCATCTCGGGCAAGACTTCCTTCGTGCTGGCTGGCGAGAACATGGGTCCCTCTAAACGTGAGAAAGCGCTGAAATTGGGCGTGCGCCTTGTCACGGAGGACGAGTTCCTGGCTATGATTGAATAGCACCGTCAGCCCGAGGGCTAAGAGTCTCTTATATCTCGAAATCGAGACAAGTGCGCCCTTTCGTGTAGGGTCGCACTTTTCCGTCTGCCACTGCCACGTGGCGAGGGTCGGTGGCATAGCCTTTGAGCGCCGCCTCGTCGGTGAAAGTGCAGTCGAGCATGAGGTCGCAGTTAGACGAGGCAAGCCTTCCTTCCGTAACAACCTTTATTTCCTTCAGTCCTGGTATCTGGTCCTGCAAAGCCTCCAGTCCATTCTTTATGTCTGTCATCACAGTCAGCCGCTCCTGCTCTGTGAGGTCTTCTCTCAGTGTCCAGAGAATAATGTGTTTTACCATAAGTAGTGTGTTTCGATTTTATCTGGCAAAGTTAGCGCAACGATAGCAAAAAGCAAGAGCTTTCTCTTGTTTTTTCCAATGAAACAAGATAACTTTGCGTTAAACGTTACAAATAACGTAAGGAAACCGATATAATAAACATTATGAGAATAAAGAAGTTATTTGCTACCCTTTGCCTTTTTGGCTCGGCAGTCTGCTCGAATGCACAGTTGCCTTTTCCATGGAATAGGGTCATCACGGACAGCATATACAGCGAGACCTTAGGCGCATGGCGAGAGTTCTCCATATATTTGCCGAGAACTTTTGAGGTCGACACACTACGCCAATATCCTGTGTTGTATTTGCTTCATGGACTGGGAGGCACAAACACGGCTTGGTTTGAACTTCTCAACGCGCAGGATGTGCTCGACCAACTAATCGCGTCGGGCGAGGCTAAGGAAATGGTGGTTGTCTCTCCGAACGCTGGAGGAAAGGTCGAGGATGGAAATATGAACGGTTATTTTAATATGCCTGGCTGGTCTTACGAGGACTTCTTTTTCAATGAGTTTGTTCCGTATATTGAGGGGAAATACCGCATCATATCCGACAAACCGCACAGGGCAGTGGCTGGACTATCAATGGGCGGAGGGGGAACTACAAGTTACGCACAGAGACATTCTGACATGTTCTGCGCTGCCTACGCCATGAGCGCACTTATGGATATCCCCTCTGACGACGGGAATGCCCCGCAAAGCGAGGATGATTCCCCCTTAAGCCTGTTCTTTCAATCTGTGAAGAAGAACAGTTGTGTGAGATATATTGAGGAGGCTGACGAAAAGACGAAGAATGAGTTGCGAACGGTACAGTGGTTCGTAGATTGTGGCGACGATGATTTCCTTCTTGATAGCAGCATCGCTTTCTACCAGGCTATGCGTAAAGCTCAAATCCCCTGTCAATTCAGAGTGAGAGACGGAGGTCACACCTCCGAATATTGGCACTCGGCGCTCTATATGTGCCTGCCTTTTGTTTCGCGCTGCTTTGGAGAATGAATTGATAGTTTATACTTTGTGCCAAAAACTTTAGGGGATGTGTCAAGCGTAATTCATAATAGACTGCTTGCTTTCATCTGTCGTAGCTCTTTTCCCCAGCGAGAGTTCGTGAAACGACGCATTGTCATTTTCCGAACGAAATATCGTCGTTTGCGGAGCGACAAGTAGAAACAAGCCTCCTTTCTTATGCTTTTTGCTCTCGCTTGCGTTAACTCAGCTAACGCGGAGTTGGGCTGCGCTCGGTTTTCTTATGCCTTTCCTCAGAAGAAAAAGCGGCTACCATTTGCTTTTTGCTCTCACTTGCACTAACTTTGTGCGCTCAAATATAAAAACAGCGATGGCACAGAATAAATTCAAGGGACTGGGAGTGGCTTTGATAACACCATTCAGGCACGATGGCAGCATAGACCGCGAGGCTCTGCTCAAGTTGGTGGAATATCAGATAAGCGGTGGTGTAGACTTTCTTTGCATTATGGGCACCACGGCCGAGACGCCATGCCTTTCCCCCGGGGAGCGCATGGAGCTGAAGCGCTTGCTGGTAGAGCGCGTGGCTGGCAGGGTGCCCCTGCTCATGGGCTGCGGAGGCAACTGCACAGCCAGTGTGGTGGAAGAGCTCAGGAGTACCGACTGGCATGGAATAGACGGTGTGCTTAGCGTTTGCCCCATGTACAACAAACCCTCGCAGGAAGGTCTCTATCAGCATTTTGCCACCATTGCCAAGGCAAGTCCTCTGCCCGTTGTCCTTTATAATGTGCCAGGGCGCACAGGGGTTAACATGAGCGCTGAGACCACACTTCGCCTGGCGCGTGATTTCGACAACATTGTAGCTATAAAGGAGGCGAGCGGCAACATCTCCCAAATGGACGATATTATTAAAAACAAGCCCAAGGATTTCGATGTTATAAGCGGTGACGACGGCATCACTTTTCCCCTTATTACCTTAGGCGCGGTGGGAGTGATAAGCGTCATTGGCAACGCTCTTCCCCAAGAGTTCTCGCGCATGGTGCGGCTGGCTTTGCAGGGCGACTACGACCAGGCACTGCGCATTCACCACAAGTTTACCGAGCTGTTCAAACTGCTCTTTGTGGACGGCAACCCTGCTGGCGTGAAGGCAATGCTCCATGCCATGGGCATGATAGAGAACCAGTTGCGCCTGCCGCTGGTGCCCACGCGCCTGACAACAATGGAACAGATATCCCAGATTCTGAAAGACCTGCACATCCGTTAGCGCAAGTCAAAGAAGTTTTCAGGCCTTCTTGAAGTAGTAGACGAAAGTGGCGAGCCCTTCGAGGGCTTTCTTCCCTGTCTCTTTTATCTCGATGTGGAACTTGATGGTTGTCTTTATGGCTCCGCGCAGGTTTTGCACGTCTTCCAACTTCGTGACCAATCGCACGCTCTGACCACTGAGCACGGGCTGCGAGAACTTCATCTTGTCCATGCCGTAGTTCATCATACGCTCCAGATTGTGCACCTCCACTATCTGGTCCCACATGACGGGCAGAAGTGACAGGGTAAGATAGCCGTGGGCGATTGTCTGGCCAAAGGGGCTTTCGGCTTTCGCCCGCTCCGTGTCAACGTGTATCCACTGGTGGTCCATAGTTGCGTCGGCAAAGAGGTTGATGCGCTCCTGCGGTATTTCCACATATTCGCTTTTGCCCAACTCTTCCCCAAGATGTTGCTGGAAATCCTCAAACGAGGAAATTACTAATTTTCCCATATTCATTGATTTGTTTAACTTTGTCAGAGCAAAGATAGTGTTTGCCAGAGTAAAAAGCAAGGGTGACTGCTTGTTCTTTGCCTCGGAAAAGGCTATCTTTGCCTTCGGTGAAGTTAGGCTGCGCTCGGCAAACGCAAAATGTAAGCAGCTATTTTTCTTCTGTCTCTCGTCAGAAGAAAATGCGGCTTCCATTTGCTTTTTGCCCTCACTTGCACTATCTTTGCCAAGCGAAAAGCTCACATCACAAGATGAAACCATTATTTATAGCGGGTCCGTGTGTGATAGAGTCGGCTGAAGTGCTCGACGAGGTGGCGGCAGAACTGGCGCGTGTGCGTGAGGCGTACGGGGTGAAAATATATTTCAAAGCCTCGTTTGACAAGGCCAACCGCACGAGTCTGAATTCGTTCCGCGGTCCCGGCATGGAGAAGGGTTTGCGAATGCTTGCCGACGTGAAAGGAAAATACGGACTGCCCCTGCTCACCGACATTCACGAGAGCTGGCAGGCAGAGCCAGTGGCAAATGTGGTGGATTGCTTGCAAATACCTGCCTTCCTGTGCCGCCAGACAGACTTGCTGGTGGCGGCGGCACGCACGGGCAAGCCGGTGAACATAAAGAAAGCCCAGTTCCTTTCGGGAGACGACATGCGTTACCCCATGGAGAAATGCCTCGCTGCAGGTGCCAAGGAAGTGTGGCTCACGGAAAGGGGCAACACGTTCGGCTATAACAATCTGGTGGTAGACTTCCGCAACGTGGCTGTTATGAGGACCTTCGCACCGAGAGTGATTATGGACTGCACCCACAGCGTGCAGCGCCCTGGAGCCGCAGGGGGAAAGACGGGAGGCGACCGCGAATATGTGCCCGCAATGGCGCTGGCCGCCAAGGCGTTCGGGGCGAATGGGTATTTCTTTGAGATACATCCCGACCCGGAGAAAGCTTTAAGTGACGGACCTAATATGCTGTACCTAAAAGACTTCGGGCAAGTAGTAAAATCTTTGATTTAAGACCTTGGAAGAATGACTATAAGAGAGATAGCGGAACAGTGTCTGCGTGACGAGGCGCAGACTATTCTGGACCTAATTCCATATTTGGACGAGCAGTTCGACCACGCTGTGGAACTGATGTTGCAGTGCAAGGGCAAGGTGATACTTACGGGTGTGGGTAAGAGCGGACACGTGGGAGCCAAGATAGCGGCGACCCTGAGCAGCACAGGCACGCCAGCCTTTTTCGCCAACCCCTTGGACATATACCATGGAGATTTAGGGGTGATAACCCCCAACGACCTTGTGATTGCCATCTCACACAGCGGCAACACCGACGACTTGCTGCGCTTCATCCCGTACTTGATAGAGGACAAAGTACCTCTAATTGGCATGACCAGCAACACCAACTCCCTGCTGGCACGATATTGCACTTGCCACATTTACATAAGAGTTTCGGATGAGGCGTGCCCCCTGAATCTTGCCCCGACCAACAGCACCACTGCCACACTGGCCATGGGCGACGCGCTGGCATGCGCTCTCATAGAGCGGAGGCACTTCAAAGCAAGTGACTTCGCGCGCTTCCACCCTGGCGGCACCTTAGGCAAGGTGTTGCTGACAAGAGCGGCTGACGTGATGCGCAGCGACGACTTGCCAGTGATGCCTCCCTCGTTGCCTCTGGGAGAAGTAATCTTGCGCGTGAGCGCGGGGAGGCTTGGGCTCTGTGTGGCATTGGACGAGAATGAGCGCATAATAGGTATAATCACGGACGGTGACCTGCGCCGCGCCATGCAAAGTCTGAAAGACAAATTCCTGACTACCCCTGTTTCCGAGGCTATGTCGCACAACCCTAAATGTGTGCTGCCCGACACTAAAATAACGGAAATCCAGGATATAATGCAGAGGAACAAGATACACACGGTGCTGGTGACTAACGAGGACCATCATCTCTTGGGCGTCGTAGACCACTTTAGTTGTATGTTTTGATGCCGCGGCTGCTTCTTTGGCTTTTCTTACTCTTCCGGCCTTCGTGCCTCATTGCCCAGAACTCAGTGGAGGTGGCGAGGCTAAGGCTCAGAGAGTTGGGTAACGAGGAGCTAAGGGCTGGCAGTGTGAGTTTGCTGAAATCACCGCAGGAGAAGTACGACACGCTTTTCAACAGTGTGCTTGCTACCAAGCGGTACATCCATGTAGAGTATTTCTGGATTGCCGATGACAGTGTGGGAGGACGATTTGTGGATTTGTTGGCGGAGAAGGCGAGAGAGGGGGTAGAGGTAAGGATGATAATTGACGGCTTTGCCAACCACAAGAGTGAGAACTCATGGACAGCCAACAAGATAGACTCGCTTACCGCCTTGGGTATTCACACCGTATTGTTCGACCCTTTGCGCTTCCCCAGGATAAACCACTGCTACCACAGAGACCACCGCAAGATTGTGATAATAGACGGGGAGAGCGTAGTGACGGGCGGAATGAATATTGCCGATTATTATCTTACTGGCACAGCGCGTTCGGGGCAGTGGCGCGACATGCACCTGAAGATGGAAGGAGAGGTGGCTGGCTGTTACGAGCGGGTATTCGAGCGGATGTGGCAGAAGGTGGCTGGCGAGAGTTTGGACTCTCTGCGATACGGTGCAAACCTCGCTCTCCCTGGCGATTATGTGGTGAGTGTGGTTAACCGCGAGCCTTTGGCGCTGAGCAAGAACATGCGCAAGGCGTATACTGCATGTATAGACGCGGCTGAAAGCGAGGTGCGCATTCTGAACCCTTACCCTACCAACGTGCGCATGGTGCGGAAAGCCATCTATCGGGCGCTCAGGCGGGGCGTGAGGGTGATGGTAATGGCATCCGCCTCAAACGATGTGCGAACAACGCCAGACTTAATTGCTGTGGAGATGAAGAAGTTAGTGAGGCACGGCTGTGAAGTGTATTACTACGAGGGAGGCTTCCACCACAGCAAAGTGATGACCGTGGACGGGGAGTTTTGCACCGTTGGCACGGCAAACCTCGACGGGCGCTCAATGCTTTACGACTACGAGATAAACGCTTTCATCTTCGACAGAGGAGTTACCCGGCAGTTGAACGCCATCTTCGACGGGGACCTCACTAACAGTGAGATGCTCACGCTCAAGGAATTCAAGAAGCGCTTCTCCCTCGTGCACCGCGTCACGGGACGTGTGCTTACCCCCATTAAAGGCCTGTTCTGACTATTTTGCCGTCTGCCACAAGGAAAATTGCCGGCACGCCTCTCACAGCGTAGGCTTTTGCCAAGTCGCCGTTCCAGTGTATGCTGTCGATGTCTAATGCCACAAGGCGAGTAGCAGGGTGCGAACTCAGATATTCCGTGATATGCGGCCATTCGGCTTTGCAGTCGGGGCACCAAGTGGCGTGGAATACCACCAGTGTAGAATCACCCAAGTCAACCCCCTCAATGGGCGGTGCGTAGCAACCAGGGTGAATGTTTCGCATCTCCTCTATAGTGGTGTCCAGCTCGTCGATATAGGGGTGCTTGGTCAGTGTTATTCTCTTTCTCAATAGCACAAGGCTGTCGTAGGGCAAGGTTTGCGTCATGAGGCGTGCCGCGATGTAAGCTGTCACGGGGCTGTCGGCATGCCGGGCAATGAGCGTGTCAGCGTCGAAATCTGTTGCCAGGGTCTGTTGTAGCAGCGAGTTGATGGCAGAGTTTTGTGTCGTTATGCCGCCACCTGGCCAAAGCTGCATGTGCAGTGTGTCGCCGTCTGGCAGGAAAGTGGCAGGATGTCTGTCCTTCCGTTTCTCCGATATGCCGTAGACAAGATTCTTTTTCATCTTCCCATGCCACAGAAACTGCCCGTCACGTGTTTGCAGGGAATCGAGAAGGCTGAAGCCGAGGTCGTCATAGAGAGTGATGTAGAGCGTCGTGTCGGTGCCGTTCCATCTGCCCTCCACTGTCGTGCGCTTGCATCCGCAGACCAGCAGCGAGGCAAGCAGCAGTGTGAGTGGATATCGTATCATAAATAGCTGGCTATAATGTCGTGTATAAGGAAAATGTCGCTCTGCGAGACTCCCAGCCTCAGGAGCGTGGCAGCGTCTTGGTCGAAGGGGGCGAGAGGGTCTTTCACGTTGCGATGGCTTGCCACGTAGGCAAAGACGTACTTTCTGTAGAGTTCGAGAGCCTCGCGTGTGTTGCCTTCCAGCCACTCCGTGTGGGCGCAGTTGAGGCAGTCTTCCCAGTTTGCCTTTTCGGGCTTCTCCTCCAGCAGGTGGTGGTAGTAGCGGTGGGCGAGGGGCAGGTCTTTCATTTGCAGGGCGCACCACGCCACGCTGCGCATTGAGGGCACCACTCTGCGGTTGGTGAGCTCCAGCCTGAAGAACTTGTTTTGCGCTTCCTTCCATCGCTTCAGTTGCATCAGGCACAAGCCAGTTTCCACCAGCGTGTTCTCATCGTCGGGGAGGAGGTTCTCCAGTTCTTGCAGACAGTCTAATTGCGCCTCATAGTCTCCAAGTTGGGCGAAGCACTTGTGCAGCCTCTCCCAATAAGTCTTGTTGTCGGGTTCCAGCAGCGTCGCCTGTCTCAGGTAATTAGCCGCCTGGCGCAAATTCCCCGTTTTCTTCTCGCACTTGGCGAGGCTGGCAAAGAGACGCGCGCTTCCGCCCTCCAGCTTCAGCAACTGCAACAGATGGTTTTTCGCCTCTTTTGGGTTATCGTAACGCAAGCAAGTCTTGCCCACCTCACGCAGATATTTGCCGCTCTTTTGCACACATTCCTTTAATATGGGATTGGATAGAAACAACATCTGCCCTGAGAATATTGAGGGCCAGCCCGATTTCCAAGGCGAGTTACGCAGAAGGCGCGAGAGGCACAGAATCACGTTATGGTAGACATCTTCTGTGGATTTGTGCGTTTCTGTGGGCAGTTCATCTCCATTTTCCTGCAATTGTTTTATTATGTGCTGTTGCAGGGCAGCTTCATCGCTCTGGTCTTTATATTCCGCGAACAGATAAAAATAGAAAGAATGCTTGTCGGAGTCGCACATTTTCATCCTGTCTGCCAGTGCCGCGATTAGTTTGTGTTTGCTCGACTTGAAGGGCAGGAACCAGTGGCAGGGCTCTTTGAAGAAAGGGTAGTTCTTCATCGGGCCGAACACCTCTATGTTGAGGTCCACACCGTCGTTTATCATATCGTATATGGCCTTGCAGCTATTGCGCAAGTCCGAAAGCGTCTTCTCGTTCATCTTGTTCGTAGCTTCAAGCATTTCGTCCTCGTCTGGTTGACTGTCAGCGGGGTCAAAGCCCAGCTTTTTGCGGAATTCATTAGATGCTTTCTTTATGTTGGGGAAAATCTCGCGGTTCAGTTTCTCGCTTATTTTGTGAGAGGCATTGTGGATGCAGAAGTCGTGCTGCACTATGGCCATCTCGTCTATCAGGTCGAGCGAGCGGAATTTCTCAGCCGTCTCGGGGTAGAACTGTATGTAATAGCTGTATAGCTGGCAGCTGACACAGGCACCAAGCAAAGCCCGCGAGCGCAGGTTTATGTCGTCGGAGCCGCAATATTTGAGCAGGAGGTTAAGTTTCTCGTTGTCGAAGTATTCCAGCAGCGAGAGCGTGATGGCGCTCAGGAAATAAGCCGCGTCACCGTCTTCTTCGCTTTCGGCGAGCAGGTCTGCCAGAATGGTCTTGCTGTCGGTGGTCAGTTGCGGTGAGGTCCATATAAGGTTGAAAGTGGCGTCTACCAGGTTAAATTGCTCCTCTTTGTGCAATGCGTTGATAGCGTCTGCCACACCGTCGTCCCAGTGAGCTTGATATTTTTGCCACGTTTTGCAATATATGTCTCTCTCGGTTCTCAGGCGGAACAGGCGTTTGGCGTTTTGCAGCACGCCTATGGTTTGCTGTATCAGGCGCATGTGCTGGTGGCTGCGGCTGCTGTCCTCGCCTGCCTGCCGCATGAAATTCAACAGGCGGTCATAGTCTGCGTTTATTTTTTCCCTTGTCTCGCTTAATTGGTTGTCGCCCACGGCATTGGTGAGAGTGGTAAGCATAGCCAAGGCATCGTAGAGCCTGCCTTGTGTTATCAGGCTTTTGGTCTGCGCCGCCATTTGGGTAAACAGAGTCTCGTTCATAGTCTATTCTCTCTTATGGGTTAGTTGCTTTATCTTGCCTGCATGAAGCGTTGCGTTATCCAGTCGGAGGCTGTTTTCCTGTTTTCTTCCGACGGTTCTGTCATTGGTTTCAGCTTTGGCAGTCGCAGAGTGTCTATTATGTCATCGGTAAGTCCGTAGTTCTCGCTCAGGATGGCTCTCAGATTGTCCACGTCGGGTTTCGTGTTCAGTTCCTTCACGGCTCTGGCGTATGCTTTCACAAACAGTTTCTCCTGCCTTTGGCTTAGGCTGTTCGTTTCAGGGATAGGCAGGGCGGCAAAGCAGTTGAAGCCGCTCACACTGTCAGGCGTCTTGAATATTTGCAGCTCTCCAGCCATGCGCGCCACGGTGGCGTAGGGTTCGGGCAGAAGTGCGGCGTCCACCAGATGAGTGGTGAGCATCAGCGTGCGTAGCTGTATGTCGTTCACCTGCGGGCGGTAGATGTCCGTCAGCTCCATGTCGCCCAGCTCTGTTATGCGGTCGCTCCAGTAGTCGGCGTTGCTGAAGCGGTCTATGGCAAGCATGTTACCCTTCATCTGCTTCAGGTTTCTTATTCTCTTGTTGCGTGCTGTCAGCAGATACAGCTTTTCCGCCATCTCGCCCACCACACGCAACGTGTCGCTGTCTCGGCGCTCCATTATTTCCAGTCGTGTCAGGCTGCAGTGACCCATCTGTGTGCGTCGCCGCAGCAGGGCGGTGTCAATATCCATTTGTGAGAGATATTCCGTCAGCGTCACCTTCACGCCCGTTGAGTCGAAAAGCCCCATGCGGTCGGCGTAGTAGACTGGCAGGCAGTCAAGCGTGGGCATTACAGCGACTTGCAGGGGCTGTTCCTCCAGCGTGTCACTGTCAGAAAGTTTGGCCCCCCGCTTAGCGCAGGAGGCCAACAAAGGTATAATCGCTATTATCCAGGCGAGATGTCTCATTCTCCCTTAATCGCTGCCACACCGGGAAGCACTTTTCCCTCTATGGCCTCCAGCAGTGCGCCACCGCCAGTGGAGATGTATGAAACCTTGTCCTCAAGACCAAACTTGTGCACGCATGCAACAGAGTCGCCACCGCCTATCAGCGAGAAGGCGCCTTCCTTTGTGGCTGCTGCCACTGCCTCGCCCACTGCGCGGCTGCCCGAGCAGAAGTTGTCGAACTCAAACACACCTGCAGGTCCGTTCCACAGAATGGTCTTTGCTCCCTTTATGGTCTCCACGAACTTCTTCTGAGTCTCTGGACCAACATCCAGTCCTTCCCAGCCTTCGGGTATAGCGTCGGAGGGGAATATCTTCTGGTTAGCGTCGTTAGAGAAGCTGTCGGCGCAGATGGAGTCAGTGCCCAGCACCAGCTCAACGCCGTTCTTCTTTGCCAGCTCTTCCACGCCAAGGGCAACGTCCAGCTTGTCCAGCTCAACTATAGAACCGCCAATCTCGCCACCGTGAGCCTTCATGAATGTGTATGTCATGCCGCCACAAAGGATAAGCTTGTCCACCTTGCCAAGCAAGTTCTCTATGATGCCAATCTTTGATGAGACCTTCGAACCGCCCATGATAGCCACGAAGGGGCGCTTGATGTCGGAGAGTACATTTTCTACAGCCTTCACCTCTTTCTCCATCAGGAAGCCTAACATCTTGTCGTCCTTGCCGAAATAGTCAGCTATCACGGCTGTGGATGCATGCTTGCGGTGAGCTGTTCCGAAAGCGTCCATTACGTAGCAGTCTGCGTATGAAGCCAGCGTCTTAGCGAATTCCTTCTGCTTCGCTTTCATTTCCTTCTTGGCGGCGTCGTAGTTGGGATCTGTCTTCTCTATGCCCACGGGCTTGCCTTCCTCCTCGGCGTAGAAGCGCAGGTTCTCAAGCAACAGAGCCTCGCCTGGCTTCAGGGCGGCTGCCTGGTCGGCTGCCTTTGCGCAGTCAGGAGCGAAAGCCACGGGAGCGCCTAAAGCCGCTGCCACAGCGTCCTTTATCTGGCTAAGAGAGAGCTTCGGGTTCACCTTGCCTTTCGGCTTGCCCATGTGGCTCATAATTATCAGAGCGCCGCCCTGTGCCAGTATATGCTTCAGGGTGGGCATGGCGCCACGTATGCGGGTGTCGTCCGTTATTTCTCCATTCTCATTCAGGGGGACATTAAAGTCCACACGCACGATGGCCTTCTTGCCAGCAAAATTGTAGTCTTTGATAGTCATAGCTCTTATCAGTTTTAAAGTTGTACTAATCTCGGGGTACAAAGATAGTGCAAGTAACAATAGAAAACAAGAGCAAATTCTTTTTTCTTCGGACTTTAGAACGAAGAAAGGAAGAAACGAGAATCATCACGTGTCTCCACTTGGTAAGAGGGTATATCAAAATAACAAATCGCAAGCAGTCTGGGGCTGTGTCAAAATGAAATCCACAAGCAGTCCGAGTGGCGGAGCCACTTCACCAAGGCGTATGAGGCTGTGTCAAAATGAGAAAACGCAAGCGATCCGAGTGGCAGAGCCACTCCACAAGGTTAGCCGCAGGCCTTCACGGCCTGCGGATGAGGCACGCAGTGCCGATGAGTGCCAGAGGTACTCAAGATATTAAGCTTGTATGTGTTAGCAGGTATGTTGAGTACCTCTGGCACTCACTCCCTTCTCGTTTCTTTACCGAGGGCCATGAAGGCCCTCGGCTACCCATGTGGAGCGCCTCTGGCGCTCAGACCGCTTGCGAACGGCGAAGCCCTCATCGAAGATAATTCTTTGTGGCATCACGCTAAAATCTGTATGGTGACGAGGCTTAGTTCGTGCAGTGACCAGCCCCAATGCGGCAACTGGGTCTGAGAAAAAGAGAAACAAATTTCGCAGATTGGATAATTCTTTGTACTTTTACGCCCCGATCTGAGCTGATGGAGATAAGGGAACTGCTGAAGACCTATCGGGCGCATCCTGCTGCCCGGGCTCTTGGAAAGGCATTGCAGAACGGCAAGTGCCGAAATATTCACTTAGAGGGAGCGCTCGCTTCCTCCGCTCCTCTTGTGTTCGCGGCGCTCGCTGAGGCTGGTAAAACCCCAGTAGCTCCATTGCTTTTCGTGCTGGACGACAGCGAGGAAGCGGGCTATTTCTACCATGATCTCTCTGGACTTCTCGACGAGCGGCGCGTGCTGTTCTTCCCCAGCTCCTACAAACGCGAGGTGCGCTTCGGGCAAGTGGACGCGGCAAACCAGATATTGCGCACCGAGGCGCTGAGCCGCATAGCCGCAGATGACTCCCCCTTGCTGGTGGTCAGTTGCCCCGAGGGAATTGGCGAACTGGTGGTGAGCCGCCGCCAGCTCGATGAACGAACTATTACACTAAGGACTGGCGAACACGCCGTCATTGCCGCACTGGAGCGCGAGATGGCGGACTTTGGCATGCAACGCGTAGACTACGTGTATGAGCCTGGGCAGTTTGCCGTGAGGGGCAGCATAGTGGATGTGTTCAGCTTCTCTTCGGAATACCCTTTCCGCATCGACTTCCTTGACGACAAGATAGACAGTCTGCGCACTTTCGACGTTCAGACACAGCTTTCGGTCTCACGCTTGGACGAGGTGACCATAGTGCCGCAGATAAACCTTGGCGACACCACGAGCGAGAGTTTCTTCGACTTCCTGCCAAAGGACACTGTGCTGGTGGTGAAGAGCCGCCAGTTCGTCTGTGAAAGGGTGGGGCAGATATTTTCGACTGGCTTCTCTGCGCAGGCGCAGACGGAAAGGGAGGCGGCTGGCGAGACTGGCACATTTGAGCGCGAGCGCCTGTTGCTCACGGGGGAGCGGTGCGATAGTCAGACAGCGAGATTCCGCACCGTGAGCCTAAGTAACGCAAGGGAGGAGGAGAGTGACGCTGTGATAAGAATGGACATTACTGCGCAGCCCGTATTTCACAAAAACTTCGACCTGCTGAAAACCACGCTGGAGGACTATCTCTCCCGCGGCTACAAACTGCACATACTGGCAGACTCGATGAAGCAGAACGAGCGTCTGCAAAATATATTAGACAGCTACGAGGCTGGCATCACGTTCACTCCTGTGGGAAAAACGCTGCACGAGGGCTTTGCCGACAACACGCTGAAGCTTTGCTATTTCACCGACCACCAGATATTCGACCGCTTCCACAAATACAACCTCCGCAGCGACAAGGCACGCACGGGCAAGATGTCGCTCACGCTGAAGGAGTTGCAACAATTTTCATACGGTGACTATGTGGTGCACGTGGACCACGGCATAGGGCGCTTCGGAGGCTTGGTGAACGTGCCGGAGAACGGGCAGACGCAGGAAAAGATAAAGATTATTTATCAGAACGAAGACGTTGTGTTTGTCTCAATCCATGCCTTGCACAAGGTGAGCAAATACAAGGGAAAGGAGGGCGAGGCTCCCCACATAAGCAAGCTGGGCACCGGGGCGTGGGAAAGGATGAAGGAACGCACGAAGACGAAGATAAAGGACATCGCGCGAGACCTGATAAAACTTTACGCCCAGAGGCAGAGCGAGCACGGCTTCCAGTTCTCGCCCGACGGCTATCTGCAAGCGGAGCTGGAGGCTTCCTTCCCCTACGAGGACACGCCCGACCAGGCACTTGCCTACAACAACGTGAAGGCAGACATGGAGAAGCAGAAACCCATGGACCGCCTGGTGTGTGGCGACGTGGGCTTCGGCAAGACGGAAGTAGCTATCCGCACGGCTTTCAAGGCTTGCGTCGACGGCAAGCAGGTAGCTGTGCTGGTGCCTACCACGGTGCTGGCGTTCCAGCACTTCCGCACCTTCAGTGAGCGGCTTAAGGATTTTCCCGTGCGCATCGACTATCTCTCACGGGCAAAGACAGCGAAGAAAGCGACCGAGGTGCTGAAAGACTTGGAGGAGGGCAGGATAAACATAATAATAGGAACGCACAAGCTGATTGGCAAAACAGTGAAGTTCAAGGACCTCGGGCTGCTGATAATAGACGAGGAGCAGAAGTTTGGGGTGAGCACGAAGGAGAAGCTGCGCCAGTTGCGCACCAACGTGGATACGCTCACCCTTACCGCCACTCCCATACCTCGCACCTTGCAGTTCAGCCTGATGGGGGCGCGCGACCTTAGTGTGATACAGACCCCACCGCCCAACCGCTACCCGATACAGACGGAAGTTCACACCTTCGACCCACAGATAATAGCCGACGCCATAAACTTCGAGATGAGCCGAAACGGGCAGGTGTTCATAGTGAACAACCACATAAGCAACCTGCCCGAGCTGGAGGAGCTGGTGCACAAATATGTGCCCGACGCGCGGGTGGCTGTGGGTCACGGCCGCATGCCCACCGAAGAGTTGGAGCAAACCATTCTGGCTTTCTGCAACTACGACTATGACGTGCTAATCTCTACCACTATTATAGAAAATGGTATAGATATCCCGAACGCCAACACAATAATAATAAACGCGGCGCAAAACTTCGGGCTGAGCGACCTGCACCAGATGCGCGGGCGCGTGGGGCGTTCCAACCGCAAGGCTTTCTGCTATCTGCTGGCTCCGCCGCTCAGCTCGCTCACCCCAGAGGCTCGCCGTCGCTTGCAAGCCATAGAGAACTTCTCCGACCTTGGGAGCGGCATATACATTGCCATGCAAGACCTCGACATTCGCGGTGCCGGCAATCTGCTGGGAGCTGAACAGAGCGGTTTCATAGCCGACCTTGGCTATGAGACATACCAAAAGATATTGGCCGAGGCTGTGTGTGAACTGAAGAACGACGAGTTTGCCGACCTCTATGCCACCACTGAAGCGGAGGCGGGGGGCGAGGAATTCGTGAATGAATGCCAGTTAGACAGCGATATCCCAATGAGCTTTCCCGACGATTATGTGCCTGGCAGCGGCGAGAGAATGCTGCTCTACCGCGAGTTGGACGGTCTGCATGACGATGCCCAGATAGAGGCTTTCCGCCAGCGGATGCAGGACAGATTCGGTCCTATCCCCGAAGAGGGCGAGGAACTTATCCGGGTGGTTACGCTGCGCAGGCTTGGGAAGTATTTCGGAGCGGAACGGATAGTGCTGAAAGGTGGCACAATGCGCCTCTTCTTTGTGCAGAATCCCGCGAGCGCCTTCTTCCGCGGACAGTCGTTCGGGCAAATCATATCCTTTGCCACGTCTAACGCCCACCGTTGTCGTTTTGAAGAGAAAAACATGCAGCGCAGCATGGCTGTCTCGTCTGTGCCCTCCGTCACAAAAGCTGTGGCTCTGCTGCGGCATATACAGTCTTTAAAAGCTGTATAAGCCTGCGAAACCCCTCCTGTATTGAAAAAACATTTGAAAACATTTGCACGAATGGGAAAAATGTATTAAAATTGTAACAATTAACCATTAAAAACATAAAAATCTATGAGAAAATTTACTTCTGGTTTGAGGCTATTAATAGCCTGTGCATTGTGCCTCACAGGGCGTTACGCCATGGCACAAGACGCGATTACAGTAGACGGGATCAGCGTGCCCGTGGCTGGAACTGTGGAAACTGACGTTGATGTGGTGGAGCAGACAGCCTACACCGAGGATACTGCAGAGTTCGACCTCGACGCGGTGCTCTCTATCCTTGGCATCAGCGACATAACCAATGCTTCGCAGTACATCGTGAACGTGACCACTAATGAGGCTGTTGAAAACACGACCGACAGCTGGCGCGACCCAAACGGAGACATGGCAAGTTGGGGAACTACAGGCGGTGTTTGCGTGAAGATTGATGAACCCGATAGCGGCTTAGTAAACTACATCGGCTGCTTCGACGAGAGTTGGGAAGCTGGCGACACCTACACGGCTCTTTGGGCTTTCGTGGCAAATGGCAAGGCAGCCATCGTAAAGGTAGTTATCACCTTCGTTGAGGACACTTCCGCACAAGCTCCCGAGGCTGAGCTGGCTTTGGCAAACATACAGATTGTAGGTCAGGCGGAGCTTACCACCGAGCGCTATTCTTACAATGGCTTCGAGACCACCGAGTGCGAAGTCTCTGTGAGCGGCATCGCCTCTCTGTTGGGCGTTGACGCGGCGGAGATGGAGGAATGGTTTGAGGACGGAGTTTATGTTGCGTACAACAATGACATTGGCGTGAAAGTAGACTCCCTGCAACTTCTTTCTGTTACTGACGGTTGGCTGATGCGCACCTCCGAAGACTGGGGCGAGGAGCTGGGTGCCGGTGATATGCTGAACGAGTGCTGCGCCAGCACTTACAGTGCCGCTTGCCACTACTTCATCCAATCTCCCTGGTACGATTCAGAGGTTGACTCTGTGGGCTTCGTTGTAGGCCAGTATCCTGGAAATCTGGAAGTAGGCGACTCTCTTTACACTGACCTTTATATTATGAATGGCACTAAGGCATACGTAATCCGCCATCATCTGGTAATTGTAGAGGCTCCGTACACGGGCGGACCTGACGAAATGACGAAAGTTGGCGAGGAAACTATTGAGATAACGCAGTATCCCACAACCGACTATTCTATCACTTACTTCTATCCCGACCTTACGACTGCCGCAGATTTGCTGGGTTGCAGCGAGTCTAACCTGAGCCTGAACGCTCTTGGCAGCGCCACTACTTTCGCCAACAGTTCCACAGCCAACAGCGGTGGTTGGTGGTTCGACGAGAATGGATACGTTGCCAGCTGGGGCAGCTCGCCAGTATTTATAGAGCCATACGAAAGCGGAGACTACTCAATACTTACCATCGGTCAGATGCCGAGCCTTTGCGAGGAAGGCGATGTGTACAACATTCCTCTCTATCTGACTTACGGCGACAGCTACTACTTGGTAAATGTGCAACTGACTATCATAGCAGAACCTGAAATCGACTACAGCAGCATTGAGAATGTGGCTACTTACACTCTGACCATCACTCAGGAATATGACGAGGAGTATACCTGGTCAACAGCCGCAGGCATTGACTTCGACCTTATCGAGAATGCGATTGGCACTACTGACCCGACTCTGATGGGTGAGCTTACTCCTGAAGAAGCTGAGGAAAATGACGGAATACAGTTCACACGCGACTACACTTGCACGCCTTACCCAGGCTTCTGGATGACCACAGACGGCTATGTGACTGCATGGGCATCAGACTCTTACTGGGGCGTAAGCACCGCTGTTGAGGCTTCCGAAGACCAGTTGCTCTTCAACTGCTGCCAGTATCCAGGTCTCACTGCCGATGGCGACACATACAATGGCACATTCTATCTGCTGAACCTCGAGAACTCTAAGATGATAACCGTGAAACTTACCTATATCATTGGTGAGGTTATTGACTATGAGGATGTTGGCAGCGGAAGCGTGACGGTTCCAGTAGGTGGAGATGAAATGAGTGTTGAGTTCCCGCTCGATGACATAATCGAGGCTCTTGGCGTCACACTCGACGAGCTGAACGATAACTACAGTCTGCGTGCCGCAAACGGCTACACGGCAACTACTCGTCCGGGCGATGGACTTGAGTTCGGTCTCGACGGTGTATGTGTAGAGCCTGGCAACGGCGTATTTGGCATCTGGTTCGAGGAAGGTCAGATATATTCATGGAGCAACGAGGACATGGAGGAAGGCTACACAGCCACCACTCAGCTCTACTTCCTGATAGGCACAAGCCGCTACACTCTCACCATAACGTTCATGAATGCTGATGATTACACAGGTGTAGCTGGCGTTGCCGCTCCAGCCGCTGAGTCTTCGGCAATCTACGACCTCTCTGGTCGCCAGGTAAGCAAGGCACAGAAGGGCATCTACATCCAGAACGGCAAGAAGATTCTGGTGAAGTAAGCCCCTCTCTATATAATTAAACAGATTCCCCATCGCTCCTCTGGCGGTGGGGAATCTTCTTTTTCTTATGTGCTGATAATTGGGAACCTCGTGCCAACAGGAAATAGCGCACCTGTGAGGTGGCTCGTTTCTATTTGTCGTTCCGATAACTACTGCACGTCGTTCGGGAAGTGACGCAGTGTCATTCCCCGACTATTTATGGGGAAAGAGCGGCACACACTTGTTTAGCAGGGAAAAAATGACTACCTTAGCCCACACAAAAGGGAGAGAATAACCATGAAAGAAATAAAATGCCCGCACTGCGGCAAGATATTTACTGTTGACGAGGCAGACTACGCCTCTATTGTGAGTCAAGTGAGAAACGCCGAGTTTGAGGAAGATTTGCAACGCCGCCTTGCCGAGCTCACACGCACCAAGGAGGCGGAGCGGCAAGCGGCAGTGCTGAAGACGGAAAACGATTTTCAGAGAAAACTGAACGAGAAAGACACGCTGCTCGGGCGCAAGGACGATGAATTGGCGAGACTGCGCGCTCAGATGAGCCAGACGGCACAGCTAAGCCAAATGGAGATGGCGAAGCAATTGTCGCTGAAGGACCAGGAGATAACACGCCTGCAATCGACCATTAGGCAGAACGACAAGGACAGGGAACTGGCAGTGATAAAAGAGCAGCAGAGGGCGCTGAGCGTGCTTAACGAGAAAGAAGTGGCGATAAAGGAACTGCAAGGGGCTGTGGAGAGCGTGAAAGGGCAGGCGGCCATAAGGGAAAACAGCCTGAAGGAGCAGTATGAGACACGCCTGAAACAGAAGGAAACGGAGGTGGCTTTCTACCGTGACCTGAAGGCGCGACAGTCAACAAAAATGGTGGGTGAGACGCTGGAGCAGCACTGCCAGATAGAGTTCAACCGCATAAGGATGACGGGCTTCCCTGACGCGTATTTTGAGAAGGACAACGACGCAAGCGGTGGCTCAAAAGGAGACTTCGTGTTCCGCGACTTTGCCGACGGCATGGAGTATATATCCATAATGTTTGAAATGAAGAACGAGATGGACACCACTGCCACGAAGCACAAGAATCAGGACTTTTTCGCAAAGCTGGACAAGGACCGCAGGGAGAAGGCTTGCGAATATGCCGTGCTGGTGTCGCTGCTGGAGACCGACAACGACCTTTATAACCAGGGCATTGTGGATGTGTCATACGAATTCGAGAAGATGTACGTCATCCGCCCCCAATTCTTCCTGCCGCTGATAAGCCTGCTCACACAGGCTGCCAAAAAGAGCATCGCCTATAAGCGGGAATTACAACTGGCAAGGCAGCAGACGGTGGATGTGACCAACTTCGAGAACAGGCTGAACGAGTTTAAGGAGAGGTTTGGCAACAACTACCGTTTAGCCTCGGAACGCTTCAAGACAGCCATTGACGAGATAGACAAGACCATCGACCATCTGCAAAAGGTGAAGGACGGGCTCTTGGGCTCGGAACGCAACCTGCGGCTCGCCAACGACAAGGCGGAGGCGCTAACGGTGAAGAAGCTCACTCACAACAACCCCACCATGAAAGCAAAGTTTGAGGAAGCGCGGCGCGGAAGCGGTGACAGCGGGGCGGAAGAGTAGGGTAGTGTGCCTATGCCTCGTTAGCCTCCTCGCCCGACGGGGCAGAAGGGAACGAATTGCCGTCCCTCAGTATTTGCAGGGCTTTCTGCACTGTCTGGTCTGTCTTGTTCAAATATTCCAGATAGTCCTCCATCTCACGGATGTTGTAGATGACACCTCCTACCAAGGTGCGCTCGAAGAGTGAATAGCTGTGCGAGAGCATGATGTTGCGGCGGTGAAGCCCCAAATCCTCGGCAAAGGCGGCGAACTGTTCGGGCAGGTGCTGCGCTTTCAGGTAAGCCGCCAGCTGCGCGCCAGTCTTGAATGACATGAGTTTTTGGCGGTTGGTGTCGCTGTACTTGAATGTGAACTGGCGCACGTAGCCGTTGAACACAGCCTCCTTATAATAGGAAGTCACCTTGCTCGTGTCCTCAGGGACAAATATATCGGGAGTGATGCCACCACCGTCATAAACTGTGCGCCCCAAAGTGGTCTTGAAGGCATTGCCGTCTTGCTTTATGCTGTCAGCCGTGAAATATTCTCCCCTCTCATATCTGGCAATCAGGTCGTTCTCGTAATCCTCGCCGTGCCCCTGCTCGTAAGGCTTCTGTATGCAGCGACCCGAAGGGCTGTAGTAGCGCGCTATTGTAAGGCGCACCACGCTGCCGTCCTTGAACTCCATAGGTTGCTGCACCAGTCCTTTCCCGAACGAGCGGCGCCCCATAATTGTGCCGCGGTCGTTGTCCTGGATAGCTCCCGCGAATATCTCGCTGGCAGAGGCTGAACCCTCGTCCACCAGCACCACCAACGGCAGCTGCTGGAACGAGCCGAGACCGTCGCTGCGATACTCCTCACGAGGCGATTTGCGTCCTTGGGTATAGACTATGAGCCGCCCTTTCGAGAGAAACTCGTTTGCCATCTGTATAGCTATGTGCATATATCCGCCACGGTTACCTCGCAAGTCGACAATCAGGTTTTTCATTCCCTGCACATTCAGTTTTGCAAGGGCAACCATGAACTCCTCATACGTCTTGTCTCCGAAAGTCTTAACACACACATAGCCCGTCTGGCGGTCAATCATGTATGCCGCATCGAGACTGTTTATAGGCACATCGCCACGCACCACAGTAAACTCGAGCAAATCCTTGTGCCCACGGCGTGAGATATCCAGCTTCACCTTTGAGTTCTTCTCTCCCTTCAGGTTCTTTTTCACGCTGTCGGCATCGAGACCCACAAGGCTCACCCCATTGGCAGAGACTATGCGGTCGCCTGGCAGGATGCCCACTTTTTCCGAGGGACCGCCCTTCACGATACTCATGATGGTAGCAGTGTCGTTTTGCATGCTGAAACTAATTCCCACGCCAGAGAAGCTGCCCTTGAGGTCCTCGTTAGCCGCCTCGGCATCCTGCGCACCTATGTAGCTGGAGTGGGGGTCGAGCTCAGAGAGAATTTGCGGCATGGCCTGCTCCACGAGGTCGTTCATGTCTACCGTGTCAACGTAGTTGTTGTCAATCATTTGCAGCAGGTAATTTATTTTGTTGTTCCCTGTGCTTATGATGCTAAGCCTGTTGCCGGCGAAGTGGTTGGCGTAGAAAGTGCCTATCAGTATTCCGAGTATTACGCTAAGCGCCATAAGGATTGGCGTGAAGCGAGAATTGTTATTGTTTTTCATTGCTCACAGCTTTACTTGTCTTCATTATTAATAAACACCACCTCTATGCCAGCTCGCCCCAAGAGTTCCACCCCGTCGGTGAGGCGATACTCTCGGGCATAGACCACTCGCCTTATGCCAGCTTGTATGATTAATTTGGCGCATTCGGTGCAGGGCGAGTCGGTGACATAGAGCGTGGCCCCCTCGGAGTTGTTGTTGCTGCGCGCAATCTTGGTGATGGCGTTTGCCTCGGCATGCAGCACATAGGGCTTTGTAACGTTATTCTCGTCCTCACACACGTTCTCGAAGCCAGATGGCGTGCCGTTGTATCCGTCGCTTATTATCATTTTGTCCTTCACGATAAGGGCTCCCACCTTGCGCCGCACGCAGTAGCTGTTCTCGCTCCAGATGCTTGCCATGCGCAGGTAGCGGCGGTCTAAGTCTCTTTGTTTGTTGTCCATTTTTGTGACGAAAGAATCAATCATTTTATTATACCGTCTCTGCGCAGCAGAGCCTCTATGCCAGGCTCCCCTCCGCGGAAGCGGCGGTACAGCTCCATAGGATGCTCTGTGCGTCCTCGGGAGAGTATGTTGTCACGGAAACTCTGGGCGGTGGCTGTGTCGAAAATGCCATTCCGCTTGAATACCGAGAAGGCATCAGCGTCCAGCACCTCAGCCCATTTGTAGCTGTAGTAACCAGCCGCATAGCCTCCGCACATAATGTGGCTAAACTGCACCGTCATGCAGGTATCAGGCAGCCAGGGCAGCAACTGGCAGCTGGCCCACGCCCGCTTCTCGAACTCCCGCACGTCTTCCGCGAAGTCATTAGTGAGAGTGTAATAAGCCATATCCAGCAGACCTAAGCTAAGCTGGCGCACGCAGGAGTATGCCGCCAGATAGTTCTTGGCGCGGATTATGCGGTCAATCAGCTCCTGCGGCATGGGCTCGCCAGTCTCGTAGTGGCGGGCGAACGTGTTAAGGAACTCTGGCTCCAAGGTGTAGTTCTCCATAATCTGGCTGGGCAGCTCCACGAAGTCCCAGCTCACGTTGGTGCAGGAGAGAGCCTCGAAACGCACTTGTGAGAACAAGGCGTGCAGCGAGTGACCGAACTCATGCAGCAGGGTGTTTACCTCGCCAAGCGTGAGCAGGGCTGGCTTGCTCTCGGTGGGCTTGCTGAAATTCATGGTTATGCTGGCCTGTGGGCGGCTGTTGCCGTCCTCCTCGTCGTTCCACTGCTCTTTGTAGGTGGTCATCCATGCTCCGCTTTGCTTCGAGGCACGAGGGTGGAAGTCGGTGTAGAGAATGCCGAGATATGAGCCGTCCTTGTCCTTCACTTCCCACACTTCCACCTCAGGGTGGTACACCTGTATGTCGGCGCGGCGGTGGAAACTTATGCCATAGAGGCGCGAGGCAAGACCGAATACGCCTTTCTTCACCTGCGAGAGCTCGAAGTAGGGGCGCAACATCTCCTCGTCGAGATTGTAGCGGCGCACCTTCAGTTTGTGGCTGTAGTAGGCGAAATCCCAGGGTTGCAACTCATAGTCAGCTCCCTCGGTCTCCCGGGCCAGGGCGGCAATCTCTTCCACCTCCCTGCGTGCCGTGGGCAGATACGCTTCCAGCAGGCTGTTAAGCAGTGAGTAGACATGCTGCTGGTCCTCTGCCATGCGCTTCTCCAGCACGAAGTCGGCAAACGTCTTGTAGCCGAGCAAGCCCGCTATCTGCCGGCGCAGATTCACTATCCGCGGCACGAGCGGCAGGTTGTTGTTCTCGTTATCGTGGGTGCAAATAGTGTTTCGCATCATGTATATCCGCTTGCGCAGCTCAGCGTTGTCGGCGTAAGTAATGAAGGGCCCGTAGCTGGGCTGGTGCAGGGTGAAGAGCCATCCCTCCTTGCCAGCCTCCTTTGCGGCAAGCGCGGCGGCTTCCACTCTGCTTTCGGGCAGTCCGCTCAGGTCGGCAGAGTCGGTGATGTGCAGCTGATAGGCGTTCATCTCTTTCAACTCGTTCTGCTGAAAGTTTAACACTGCCATGCCAAGTTCCTGGCGCAGCTGCCCAAGCTTCTGCTTGTCCTCAGGCGAGAGCAGCGCGCCTTGCTTTACGAAGCCGTCGTAGAGCTTGTCCAGCAGCGTTTGCTCCTCGCTGTCCAACGTGCGCCCTGGATTGTCATGCACCGCCTTTATCCTTAGCCAAAGCGCCTCGTTCATCATTATCTCGTTGCTGTGCTGCGTGAGTATCGGCTGCAGCTTCTGCGCCAGCTGGTCCATCTGGTCGTTGGTGTTGGCGCTCAGCAGGTTGAAGAACACTGTGGAGGCTCGCTCAAGGGTGTGGTCGCCCTTTGGTATGACGGTATTCTCGAAGGTTGGCGCTTCGGGGTTGCCCACGAGTTTGTCTATGTCGGCATTGTCGCGTTTTATGCCCTCCATGATGGCTGGCTCGTAGTCTTCGAACAGAATGTCGGCAAAAGGCGGCGTGTCGAAGGGCGTGCCGTACGTCTTCTCAAGGAAGGGGTTCTTATGTTGTTCCATCGTGTGTGTGTCTAATGTAATGTCGCAATGTCTGGTACGTAAATGCTGCCTCTGTTGCTGCTGAGCACTCCGTCTTTTTCCATGTCGTGCAGCACCATGGAGATGAGCGAGCGTGTGGCGCCAAGGTGACTGCCGAGGTCTCTCATACGGATTACAAGTTCCAGCGGTCCGCTGGTCTGCGCGGTGCGCTGTTTCACGAACAGCACTATGCGTTCCCTTAATGTAGGAGCTGGGGGTGTCCACTCTTTCTGCCTTCTCTTCGCGGCAAGGGCGCTTAGGATGTTCAGGAAGTTTAGCCTCACCACCTCGAGCCTGTTTATCAGGCGGTTGATGTCTTG
>JAJPYT010000014.1 GCA_021204845.1 Prevotellaceae bacterium
AGAAAATGGATATGAATCTTATTTTGGTTAGTATTGTTGTTTTCTTGGTTATCATACTTGTTTTGGTGGCTATTCTGCTTGTGGCTAAGGCTTATCTCTCTCCCAGCGGCAATGTCAATGTCACTATAAACGGCAAGGAAACTCTTTCGGTTCCTCAGGGCAGTTCGCTGCTCAGCACATTGGCACAGGAGGGTATTTTCCTTCCAAGCGCCTGCGGAGGTAAGGGCTCTTGCGGTCAGTGCCGCTTGCAGGTTCCTGGTGGCGGTGGTGATATTCTCGACTCGGAGAAGGGTCAGTTCACCCGTAAGCAGATAAAGGAGAAATGGCGCTTGGGCTGCCAGTGCAAGGTGAAAGGCGACCTGCAAATAAAGGTTCCCGACTCAGTGATGGGTGTAAAGGAATGGGAGTGCACGGTAATCAGCAACAAGAATGTCGCCAGCTTCATCAAGGAGTTCAAGGTTCAACTGCCTCCAGGCGAGCATATGGACTTTATCCCCGGCAGCTATGCGCAGATAAAGATACCTGCATACGACATAGACTACGACCGCGATATGGACAAGAGCCTTATTGGCGACCTCTATGTGCCAGCATGGCAGAAGTTCGGCATTTTTGGTCTGAAGCAGAAAAATGAGGTGCCCACCATACGCGCATATTCTATGGCAAACTACCCCGACGAGGGCGATATAATTACGCTGACCGTGCGTATTGCCACTCCGCCGTTCAAGCCCAAAGACCAAGGACCTGGTTTCCAGAACGTGCCTTGCGGTATTGCCAGCACCTACATCTTCAGTCTGAAGCCTGGCGACAAGTGCACGATGAGCGGTCCTTATGGCGACTTCCACCCCGTGTTCGACAGCAAGCGCGAGATGATATGGATTGGCGGTGGCGCTGGTATGGCTCCATTGCGCGCGCAGATTATGCACATGCTTAAGACCCTTCACACACGTGACCGTGAGATGCATTACTTCTATGGTGCGCGCGGCATTGACGAGGTGTTCTTCATGGAAGACTTCCTGGAGTTGGAGAAAGAGTATTCTAATTTCCACTTCCACCTTGGACTGGACCGCCCAGACCCGAAGGCAGACTCTTTGGGAGTGAAATATACTCCGGGTTTCATTGCCAACGTGCTTGGCGACACATATCTGAAGCAGCACGAGGCACCAGAGGATGTGGAGTATTATCTTTGTGGTCCTCCAATGATGTCAAAGACTGTGCTGGACTTGCTGCATAGCCTTGGAGTGGAGGACGACATGATTAGATTTGATAACTTCGGTTAAGCGAGAAGCCAGCAAAGCTAACTTTCCCCTGGAAGCCTAATCCCGTTTCCAGGGGATTTTTATTTAATCTGCAAGCCAGATGTCCTGCACCATAACCACGTGAGCAGGGCTATGCAAATGAGGCAGGAGAACACCATTACAAGGGCTCCAGCCACCTTGCCGCCTAACACCTCGCAGAGGCTGAAATCGGCAGCCTCAGGACCAAGTACGAGCATTTGCTCGATAGCCAGGGTGTTATTTATGACATGAAGCACGGAACAAAGGACAATGCTGCCCGTGCGGTAATATAGAATTCCCAAAACCACGCCCATGAGCGAGGCGAAGAACGTCTGTAAAGGATTGAAATGCAAGATGCCGAACAGCAATGACGCAAATACAATTGCAACTACGGGATGCGCCCCCTCTCTGTGGAGATAGCCCTGAATGCCCGCGCGGAACACCAGTTCCTCGCAAAGTGGCCCAAAGAGGGCGACAGTAAGCACGCCTAATGGTGTGGAGGAGAGGGCTTGCATGGCATCGCCCATGTTGTCGGACAGATTGGCAAATTCGCTCATAAGGTTCAGCCCTACGACTCCCGCCAAGCCAGCAAGCAGCCCTACGACGGCACCCCCCCAAGAAAGTTGTGGCAGGCGGAAGGAGGCTTTCATCTCTATCATTCCCATGGGCAGCCAAACTATCAACACAGTGAGCGCACCGCTCGCGAGCAGGCAAAGGGCAAGCATGAGAGGGAACTCCGCCCCTGCGTCTCCAGTGGCAACCAAGGATGAGCCACCTGTCGTTAGTGTGATTACGAGTTGCAAAACCAAACCTGAGACCAATTGCATGGCTCCGTAAACCAAAAATGCCGTGAGTGCCTTCGTGTATATTTTCATAAGCGAGCGCAAAGATAGGCAAAATGTGTTTGCGGCAGCAGATTTTAACGCCCAAATGTGACACGTGACGAAATTATTTGGTAAATTTGCGGTGAAGACATATATGAAAAACAAAAGCCAAACTACGATATGAAAAAACTAATGGTATTGACGGCTGCCGCTCTGACACTGGCGAGTTGCGGCAAAACAAAGGAAAACACAGAGGAGAGCGAGAGTCCGAAGTGCCTCGTGCTCTACTATTCGCAAACAGGAACCACGCAAAAGGTGGCTGAGGAGATTGCTAACTTGATGGGTGCTGACGTGGCGAGCTTCGACGTGAAACAGCCTTATGACGGAACGTTTGAGGAGACTATAGAACGCTGCCAGGAGGAGATGGAACAAGACATACTGCCTGACTTGCGCCCCCTGGCAGTGGATGTTAATGACTACGACGTGGTTTTCCTCGGTTACCCCATCTGGTTCGGCACATACGCCAGGCCTGTAATGTCACTGCTTCAGGAGGTTGATTTCGAGGGTATCACCATAGTGCCGTTCTGCACTTTCGGCAGTGGCGGACTTGAGTCGAGTGTGAGCGAACTGCGTGCCGCCTGCCCTGAGGCAAACATATCGGAGGGCTACGGCGTGCGCACAGCGAGAGTTGAGAAGTCGGAAGCGGAGGTAAAGCAATTCCTCATTAACGCTGGCTACCTTGAAGGCGAGAAGGAAGAACTGCCCGACTATAGCGAGCAGCAGCCGATAGGGGAGCAGGAACAGGCTATTTTCGAGGCTGCCTGCGGAGACTATCCCATGCCTATAGGTACACCCGTGAGCGTGGGAAAGAGGGAGACCGCCCAGGGCACAGACTATCTCTTCACTGTAAGCGCCACCAACCAGGAGGGTGAGCAAACGGAGGCCACTGTCTATGTGACCCAGCCAGAAGGCGAGCAGCCTGAATTCACGAAAGTGGTAAGATAGGCGTCTGCGTGCCCCAAGAAACAGAGACTTCGCTCCTATAATTAAGAAAAAACAGTATGAAACGCATTGATAAAGGGTTATCCCTCACGGGGCTGCTATTGCTGGTCGCCTTTTTCCTTTCGTGCCATGAGAACCAGAAGGGCATGAGGGGAGAGGTGATAGACGATAGCATGATGACACTTGACGGTGACACTTTCAATGTCTATTTCTCTGTGAGCGATGACGTTATGATTGTTGGGGCGAAAGACGATTACGGGACCGACCTGCTGATAGAGAAGAGGGAGGACGGGCTCTTCTACCAGATAATAAAGGGCGGCAACATATATCCGATAGATAACACGCAGGACTTTGTGATGGTGGACAATGCCGCTGTTTATCACGTATCTGGTGGAAAGAGCTACAAACTGCCCGGGGACTGCCAGTCTGTGATGGAGTATTTGGGCTCGTGGGAAAAGAAGTTTATCTTCGAGACTTATGGAGGCATCTGGTTTACCGACGGCAAAGTAGTTGGTACGCAAGGCAATGTGCTGGTCTCTCCCGTCGACGAGAGCGGAGCGCTGACACTCTCTCTTGGTGTCCAGTCTCTCAGTCTCACTCCCGCAGAGCTTTACGCTTACAAGGCTTCAGCCGTCTTGCAAGACACTTCCTTAGAGCGGATAAACGAGCGCTATCTGGCTCCCTCGCAAGCTTCTACGGCAGGTTTCAGCGTGGATATAGAGGTGCCGAAAGGAGACTCTCCAGCCGACCTCGCAATCAGGGAGTTCCTCGTGCGCGCCATCGGTGAGGATATTTTCAGCGAATTAGACGTGAACACTGCCACAATTGCCAGTCACGATAGTTCCACACCAAGCGGTATTCTGGAGACTCTGAAGCAATACAGCGCCATATGGAACGAGGCATTCAGCAGCAAGTTTCCCGAGCATGACACGCTTGATATGCGCCTCACATCGAACATCATAGCAAGGCGGGTAGTTGACAATGAGGCATACGTCACGTACTACTACTTCGACGTTCAGGACGAGGGAGGGGCTCACGGCTTGCCTTTCTCATATTACGTCACTTACGACAAGCGCCAAAACCAATTCGTCGACAGCGGCAACTCAGTGAAAAAGGAGAAGCAAGAAACATTCCAGACGACGCTGCTTTCGCGGCTTACCAACATGTACAACGAGAGGCATGGCACGTCTGACACAGCCGATGATGCCCTGCAGCCATACCATCTGGCGGATGCCATATCTGAGCTAAACGAGTCTTTCTCATATCCTTGCGACAAGTTTATGCCCATGCCGCACTTCGCCATTCTGCCAGAAGGAGTGGTGGTGACGTATCACCGTTACCAAGTAGACAGCTTCGCTGGAGGAGAATATCATGTGCTAATCCCGAGCGAGGAGATACAGCCTTGCATCGACTACGACTATTGGAAGAATGAAACCTCACGCCCGAGGCTCGACCTGTTCCTCCGATAGCATTTTTTCTTCATTTCATTTCCTCGTTTTGACAAAGTTCGTTATCTTTGTGGGTAGAAACCTTCGCGCTTAACTTTAAAACGACATAGACTATGAAACCTACTCTATTTCTTTTGGCTGCCGGCATGGGTAGCCGTTACGGTGGCTTGAAGCAGCTCGACACTCTCGGTCCACAGGGACAGTCGATTATGGATTACAGCATTTACGATGCCATACAGGCTGGTTTTGGCAAAATTGTCTGGGTTATCAGGCGTGACTTTGAGGAGCAGTTCCGCACCCAGATTCTCGCCAAATATGAGGGACACATACCCTGCGAGCTTTGCTTCCAGAGCATAGACTCGCTGCCAGAGGGCTTCACCGTTCCCGAGGGGCGTCAGAAACCATGGGGCACCAACCATGCCGTGCTCATGGGCAAGGACGTGATAAAGGAGCCGTTCGCGGTGCTCAATTGTGACGATTTCTACGACCGCGACGCTTTCCAGGTAATGTGCAAGTTCCTGAGCAATCTGCCCGAAGGCAGCAAGGGCAAGTATGCCATGGTAGGTTTCCGAGTTGACAACACACTTAGCGAGAGTGGCACCGTGAGCCGCGGCATCTGCGAGAACGACGAGAAGACCCACCATCTCACCTCCGTGGTTGAGCGCACGAAGATAGAGCGCCACAACGGTCAGGTGCAATACCTCGACGAGAACGACCAGTGGGTGAGCATTCCCGACACCACGCCAGTTTCCATGAACTTCTGGGGCTTCACCCCCGACTATTTCGAGCATAGCGAGCAGTATTTCCGCCACTTCCTCGGCGACCCCAAAAACATGGCTAACCTGAAGAGCGAGTTCTTCATTCCTCTTATGGTGGACCATCTGATAAAGACGGGGCAGGCTACCTGCGAGGTACTTGACACTACCAGCAAGTGGTTTGGCGTGACTTATCCGGAAGACCGCCCCGAGGTGGTCGCCAAGCTTGCCCATCTGCACGAGATTGGGCAATATCCCGACAATATGTTTTAATGCTTAGTTATTAGATGATATTTAGTGAAAGAGAGGGGCGCTGAAATACGGCGCCCTTTTCTTTTTTATCGCATTATGGAGAATCAAGAGCGTCGGCGAAACTCGGCACACACTATGGCGGTCGCCACAGCCACGTTAAGGCTTTCCACAGAGCTTCTGCCACGAGGGTAGGGAGGAATGGTGAGGCGGCTTATTGCCAGTGATGACAGCTGTGAACTGATGCCATTTCCCTCGTTTCCCATCACTATCACGCCTGTCGTCGAGAGCCTTGCCTCATATAAGTTTTCCCCGTGCAGGAACGTGCCGTAGACTGGCCCGCTGAACGTTCCCAAATCTGCCGCCAAGTCCGTGTAATGCACCCGCACACGGGCGAGAGCGCCCATGGTGGCTTGCACGGCTTTGGGATTGTAGATGTCTGCCGTGTCGTGCGAGCAGAACACGTGGCAGATGCCGAACCAGTCGGCGAGGCGCACTATTGTGCCAAGATTGCCAGGGTCTTGCACATCGTCGAGGGCTATCGTCAGTTCCCTCCGCGCCACGTCAGCCAGTGAGACGCTCCAGTGCGGAATCTCGAATAGAGCCACCACGTCCTGCGGATGCCTAAGGAGACTTATGCGCGCAAGCTCCTCCTTAGTCACCGTCTCGCAGATGGCCTGAGGCGGTATCCTGCTTGCCGCAGCTTGAAGCCATTCTTCAGATGCCGCCACGTAACGCAAAGAGAACGAGCTTAATAGCTCATCCACCAGTTTAGGACCCTCGGCAACGAACAGACCTTCCTGCAAGCGCCCCTTTCGGCTGTCGAGGCTCTTTATCGTTTTCAGTTGTCTTTTGCTTATCATGGGCGGAAAGTGAGCGTGTGCGGCTTGTGCCTTTCTTGCGCAAAGATAAGAATAATATCGCACACAGGCCGCTTTTCCCCTTTGTTTTTCAGCCTTACAGGGCAATCAAGAAAATATATTTCCGCAAAAAAAAGGAAAAGTTTGGTTGGGTGAAGGAATATTTGTATCTTTGGCAAGTATAGTAAAAAACTACTAACAACAACTATTTATGAAGAAGTACAATTTCAATGCGGGACCATCAAAGTTGCCGCGTGAGGTGATGGAGGCAGTTAGCGCTGCATGTATTGATTTTGAAGGCAGTGGGCTCTCGCTCATGGAGATGAGCCACAGGGCGAAGAACTTCCAGCCCGTTGTAGACGAGGCTGTGGCGCTGTTCCGCGAGTTGCTAGGCATACCAGAGGGCTACAGCGTGCTCTTCCTTGGCGGAGGCGCAAGTCTGGAGTTCTGTATGGTACCTTATAACTTCCTGGAGAAGAAAGCCGCTTACCTGAACACTGGCGTTTGGGCGAAGAAGGCGATGGCTGAGGCTAAGCTGTTTGGCGAGACTGTGGAGGTGGCAAGCAGTGCCGACACCACATATAATTATATCCCGAAAGGTTTCACCATCCCCGCGGATGCCGACTATTTCCATGTGACCACCAACAACACCATCTACGGCACCGAGCTTCACAAGGACTTGGATTCTCCCGTGCCTATGATTGCCGACATGAGCAGCGACATCTTCTCTCGCCCCGTCGATGTGAGCAAGTACGTCTGCATCTATGGCGGCGCGCAGAAGAACCTCTCAATGGCAGGTGTCACCTTCGTGGTTGTCAAGGAGAGCGCTCTTGGCCACGTCTCACGCCAGATACCCACGATGCTCGACTACCGCACACATGTGAAGGGCGGCTCAATGTTCAATACGCCTCCTACAGTGCCCATCTATTGCGCCCTGCAGACCCTCAAATGGATAAAGGCGCAGGGTGGGGTGGCAGAGATGCAACGCCGCGCCCAGGCGAAGGCTACGCTTCTCTACGGCGAGATTGAGAGAAACAAGCTCTTCCGCCCGACAGTGACCAACCCCGAGGACCGCTCTTACATGAACATCTGCTTCGTGATGAACGACGAGTACAAGGCTCTCGAGCCCGACTTCCTCGCCTTTGCCACGGCACATGGCATGGTGGGCGTGAAAGGTCACCGCAGCGTAGGCGGATTCCGCGCCAGCTGCTACAACGCCGTCACACTCGAAGACGTACAGGCTCTCGTGGACTGCATGCAGGAGTTTGAGAAACAACATTAATCTTCACATATTAATTCAGAGAAAAGAAAGGGAAACAGACTATGAAAAAAGTACTTGTCGCGACAGAGAAGCCTTTCAGCAAGGTGGCTGTCGACGGAATAAAGAAAGTGACCGACGCGGCTGGCTACGGGCTGGCGCTGCTTGAGAAATACACCGACAAGAAGCAACTCCTTCAGGCTGTTGCGGATGCCGACGCTCTCATCGTGCGCTCCGACAAGGTGGATGCGGAGGTGATAGCCGCCGCCCATAACCTTAAGATTGTGGTAAGGGCAGGAGCGGGCTTCGACAATCTCGACCTCGACGCTTGCTCGGCACGCAAAATCGTGGCTATGAACACTCCCGGCCAGAACGCCAACAGCGTTGCCGAGCTGGTGTTCGGACTGTTGGTCTACACCGTGCGCAACTTCTTCAACGGCACCAGCGGCACTGAGCTTAAGGACAAGAAGCTCGGCATACTGGCGTTCGGCAATGTAGGTCGCAATGTGGCGCGCGTGGCTAAGGGCTTCGGCATGGATGTATATGCCTACGACGCCTATTGCCCCGCCTCTTCCATTGAGGCGGCTGGCGTGCATGCCGTTGAGAGCCAAGAGGCGCTCTTCGACACTTGCGACGTGGTAAGCCTCCACATTCCAGCCACGCAGGAGACTATCCACAGCATCAATTTCGACCTCGTGTCGCGCCTTAAGAAAGGCGGCATCCTGGTGAACACGGCTCGCAAGGAGGTAATCGACGAGAAGGAACTCATAAGCCTCCTTCAACAGCGCGCCGACCTCAAATACATCACCGACATTAAGCCCGACGCTCACGACGAGTTTGCCGCCCGGTTCCCGGGCCGCTACTTCGCCACTCCCAAGAAGATGGGCGCGCAGACGGCAGAGGCCAACACAAACGCCGGCATTGCCGCAGCCAACCAGATTGTAGGTTATTTAGAGAACGGCATCACCAAATTCCAGTTGAACAAATAACCTTTCCAGATTCACTGCCATGGCAACAATCAGACCATTCAAAGCCCTGCGACCACCTAAAGGCCTGGTGGAGCAGGTGGAGAGCCGCCCCTACGACGTTCTCGACAGCGAGGAGGCCCGCAGCGAGGCTGGCGACAACGAGAAGTCGCTGTACCATATCATAAAGCCTGAGATAGACTTCCCCGTAGGCACAAGCGAGTACGACCCGCGTGTATACGAGCAGGCGACCCGCAACTTCCAACGCTTCCAGCAGGAGGGCTGGCTCGTTGAGGACCCCAAGGCTATGTATTACATCTACGCCCAGACCATGAACGGCAAGACGCAACATGGGCTTGTGGTGGCAGCGGCTGTGAAGGACTACATGACTGGCGTGATAAAGAAGCACGAGCTCACCCGCCGCGACAAGGAGGAGGACCGCATGAAACACGTGCGCGCCACCCGCGCCAACATGGAGCCTGTCTTCTTCGCCTATCCCGACAACCCCACCATCGACGCTCTCGTGGCGTCTTACGTGAAGGGAGAGCCTGAATACGACTTTATAGCTCCTGTCGACGGATTCCGCCACCGTCTTTGGCTGGTGGACAAGGCAGAGGATATCAAGCTCATCACCGACACGTTTGCCGCCATACCTAACCTATACATTGCCGACGGGCACCACCGCAGTGCTGCCGCCGCTCTTGTGGGAGCGGAGATGGCAAGCCAGAATCCCTCGCGGACTGGCGATGAGGAGTACAACTATTTCATGGCTGTCTGCTTCCCTGCCGGGCAGCTCACCGTGCTCGATTACAACCGTGTGGTGCGCGACCTCAATGGGCTCACTCCCCAGCAGTTGCTTGCCGCCCTTGCCGTGAATTTCGATGTGGAGATGGTTTCTGGCAGGGAAGACGCCCGTCCTGCGCGCAAGCACCAGTTCGCCCTCTATATCGAAGGCACATGGCATCGCCTCACGCTTCACGACGGACTTGTCGACGAGAGCGACGTGATAGCCAGCCTCGACGTGAGTGTGAGCAGTAAGCTTATTCTTGACAACATACTTGGCATCAAGGACTTGCGCAGCGATAAGCGTATAGATTTCGTGGGTGGTCTGCGTGGCTACGAGGAGTTGGAGCGCAGGGTAGACAGCGGTGAGATGAAACTGGCTCTTGCCCTTCATCCCGTGTCAATGCAGGAGATAATGTCAATAGCCGACAGCGGAGCCATCATGCCTCCGAAGGCTACGTGGTTCGAGCCTAAGCTGCGCAGTGGCTTGTTTGTGCATAAACTCTGTTAAGCGCCTGTCTGGTCAGCCAGCCCGAAGGGCATGCGGATAACACCGTTCAGCTCTTGGGAGTGTAGATGTAATGTCATCCCTTTTGAAAGATGCATATCTCACAATAAGTTCGCCCTCATCGGGAATCTACACAGAGAAAGGGAGTAAGTTTTTGTCCTTCGCTTTCCATGTGGAGACGAGGGAGGAGGCGCAAACTCTGGTGAGCGCCCACAGAAAGGAGTATTACGACGCGCGCCACGTGTGCTACGCTTATATGCTGGGGCCGGGGCGCGAGGAATTCAGATCTGTCGATGACGGGGAGCCCAGCGGAACTGCGGGGCGACCCATTCTCGGACAGATAAACAGCAACAACCTCACTGACGTCCTCGTGATAGTGGTGCGTTATTTCGGTGGCACCAAGCTTGGTGTAAGCGGGCTCATCCGCGCTTATAAGACCGCAGCGGCGGCAGCGATAGATTCCGCCAACATAGAGGAGCGCACCATAGACGACGTCGTGACTCTAACGTTTGCTTATCCTTTGCTGAACCAGGTAATGAGAGTCGTTAAAGAGGTCGAGCCAGCCATTGTCCGTCAAGATTTCGAGATGGAGTGCCTCATGGTGCTGCGCATTCGCAAAGCTTGCACCAACGCCTTGCTGGGAAAGCTGGAAAAGATAAGGGAAGTGAAAGTAACAGTATCCGATTAAACATAACGCCCATTAATCTCCAAAAGAGGTCATCACGCCAAGTCACACCTGATAAGATGAAATACAATCTCACTGGAACTCAGTACGCAGCCTCCAAATACAATGAATATCAAGTCCGCGAGAACTGCCAGCTTATGGATTTCCTTAGCCGCCAGATGTCGGGCATCAGCCGCAACCGCCTAAAGGATATTCTTCGCGGCAAAGGTGTCTCTGTTGACCGCCAGGTGGTCACCCGTCACGATTTTCAGCTCAAGCCGGGCATGGTTGTACGTGTCAGCAAGCACCGCCGCTCCACGGAGTTGCGCAGTCAGTGGATAAAAATCATCTATGAGGACAAGTACATCGTGGTCGTCGACAAGGCGCCCGGCATACTCAGCATGGCTGCCACGCCTCGCCAATTCTGCGTGAAGAACATTCTCGACAAGTATTTTCAGCAGCGCCACTTTGGTTGCCACGCGCACGTGGTTCACCGTCTCGACCAGTTCACCAGCGGTCTGCTGGTCTACGCCAAGACCATTGAGGCGGCTCGTACGCTGCAAACCGACTGGAAATCATACTGTTACGACCGCAGATACATAGCCGTTGTCTGTGGGCGCATGAAGGCTGAGGGCGGCAAGCTGGAGAGCTGGCTGCATGACGACAAGAACTACGTGACCCACAGCAGCCCAGTTGAGACGGAAGGCAGCAAGCACGCTGTAACATATTTCCACACTCTCCGGGCCACGGACCAGTATTCTCTCGTAGAGCTTCGCCTCGAGACCGGGCGCAAAAACCAGATTCGCGTCCACATGGCAGACATGGGTCATCCCGTTGTCGGCGACCAGAAATACGGCAACGCCCGCAATCCCCTTGACCGCCTCTGCCTCCACGCCTTCCGCCTCTATCTCACCCATCCCGTCACAGGCGAGCGGCTTGAGTTCCAGACACCCTACCCTACAGCCTTTCTCCGCCTCGTGGGGGGAGCGCAAGAATAGGGTCCAAGCCCAAAACCTCGGAAGAGTCGGGCGTGAGGAGAAACGCTTCTGGTCCAGAGAGACCTTGGAGCACCGTTAGAAAAGAGGGAAATCAACCGCACAGACGCAGGTGTTAATGCCTGTGAAGTACCTCCAGTTCTTTTCCCCTCTGGACATATCAAAAGGATGTTCCGTAATTTGTTGCAAACAGTAAGAGTTTGAACCACTTGGATAGGTTATAATAAACGTCAGTTTCCGGTTCTGAATGCCTTAATGAGGTTCCCATTATTTTTTTGCATCAAGCCACAACTTCCGCAGCGTCTGCATGTTCCATCTGTTGTTGTTTCATTATTACTTTCTACATCAAACCACAACCTGTAGTTTGTGCCAGACCCCATGCTCCGCCTATATCCAAGTCAGGAAAGTCAGGGGAAAGCCCCTGTCCCTCATATAGTCCACGATGGTCTTCCCTCTGTACTCCTCCATTCCGACGGCAGCGCCAAGGTCGACACGCTTTGTCAGAGCCTCAAACCCCGCGGTCATTCCCCCATCTCTGTCATCCCTTGCATGGAGGTCGAACTCCGTTACATAGTTCTTCTCGAGAACGATGTTCTCGTCCTCGTACAGGACGTGCGGCTCCATCTCGTAATCATACTGCGCGTCAAGGAGCTCCTCTGTCGATGCCTTGTTCTTGAGCGCCTTTAGCCAATACCGCTCCCTCTCCTCCAGCGGGAGGGCGGTGTATTCTGATTTGGTCATTCTCGTAAATTTTAAAGTTCATGTCCGTGGGCAAAGGTAGGGAATTTCCGTACATAATCAAAGTGTCGGGGGCGAGTCTATCCGCCACCGCCTCCAGCTGCCGGTAGAAGGCATTCCTGCCATCCCTGCTCCAGGCAGCGCGCAAGGGGGGTCTCATCGCCACCACGCCCCCGTCTCCACGCCCGAGAGCTGGTCGTCGTCGTACTCCGCCCCCATCGTCTGCACGGTGTAGGCGCAGGGAATCCCCGTCCTCTGCATCCACTGGCACAGGAACCTGCGCCTGTACACCTGCCACCTCGCCATCGGGGCGGGCATGTCGGTGTACGTGGAGAAGTCGGGGGCGAGGACGCAGCCGAAGCGGGAGAGTATCCCGACGTACCGCTCAGGGGCGCGCCAGAGGTACTCGAAGAGATAGTGTTGTTGCATTATTACTTTCTACATCAAACCACAACTCAGCGCTCTCCGCGGTACTCTGCGCAGTCGTTGTTTCATTATTACTTTCTACATCAAACCACAATGATGTAGCTGCTGTTGCCAGAAAGCATTTTGTTGTTTCATTATTAATTTCTACATCAAACCACCACTGTGGTACAATGTACTATCTTTGCAGTGTCGTTGTTTCATTATTAATTTCTACATCAAACCACAACCGGGGAACTGGCCTTGCGCGTCTTCTTGTAGTTGTTTCATTATTAATTTCTACATCAAACCACAACATGACTAACAAGACTAACAACAGCAGCGAGTTGTTTCATTATTAATTTCTACATCAAACCACAACATGTAACCGCGTTCCCTTAACCTGAATCTGTTGTTTCATTATTAATTTCTACATCAAACCACAACTGGAAGGGTTGATTTTAATGCAACAGATGGGTTGTTTCATTATTAATTTCTACATCAAACCACAACAATGACCACATACACGAAGAACGAGTTGCGGTTGTTGAATTATAAATTTCAAATAAAAAAAACAAAACAAACGAAGAACAA
>JAJPYT010000013.1 GCA_021204845.1 Prevotellaceae bacterium
GATGAGCGGCACATGGTTGTTTACCGATTCTCATAGCGTCGCCGCTTTCACCGCCTTTGCTGTCGGGTACTCAACCGTTTGCAACGGGGTTGTTTTCGTTGTCTCTTTCCATTGTCTTTCTTTCGTTTTGGTTTGTTTGTTTGTTACTCGTTGTTGTCTCTCACGAAAAAGTGGATTTAAAAGTGGACATCGGGGCTTCTACACTTTACCATTGCACGTCGGGAGCTACAAAAAGTGGATTTAGGGGATGCCCCCCCTTTAGGGGGGGCATACACTCCCCGTTATCCACTTCTGTATCTCTGCTCCCGAAATCGAGCGCTCTGTACAGCCTGCGAAGGAACACTATATCAGAACGGACACTCATCTTCCTCTTCGGTGTTAATGGTTGTTTGCGTTGCGGCTGGCACGTATTTCGATAGCATGTAGCTGCCGTCGCCCATCTGAGTGATGAAGTTCTCGTCCGTGACGGATAGGGGGCGTTTTTCTTTTGCCGCCAGAGAAAGCTGCCCACGCCAAAAAAACAAGAACTAACGCTTGCTTTTCTGCCCGGCTTGCGCTAAATTTGCACTGGACTGGGCGGTCCAGCTTTCTGATTTATGGATATAAAGAAATACTTCATACTTGCCGATGACCTGTGCGCCCGCGAGGAGGCGATAGAGTCGATAGAGAAGAACGCCACCTTCCGCGGAGCCTCGGTGTGGATACTCATATTCGCCATCTTCATCGCCTCGCTGGGGCTGAACGTCAACTCCACGGCGGTGATTATCGGGGCTATGCTTGTCTCCCCGCTCATGGGACCCATCATAGGGATGGGTCTGGCGGTGGGCATCAACGACTTCGGGCTGCTCAGCAGGGCGCTCCGCAACTATCTGGTAGCCACGGTGGTGGCGGTCCTCACGGCGACGGTCTACTTTCTCGTCTCTCCCTTGCAGGACACGGGGTCCGAGCTGCTGGCCCGCACATCGCCCACTCTCTACGACGTGCTGATAGCCTTTATGGGCGGCGCTGCCGGCATATTGGCGCTCTGCGTGAGGGAGAAAGGCAACGTGCTGCCCGGTGTGGCCATAGCCACAGCCCTGATGCCGCCCCTCTGCACCGCAGGCTTCGGGCTTGCGCAGGGCAACATGGGCTATTTTCTGGGGGCTTTCTTCCTCTATTTCATAAACACCGTGTTCATAGCCCTTGCCACACTCCTGGGCGTGAAGCTGATGAAGTTGCCCTCACGGAAATATATTGACGCGGCAAGAAAAAAACTCGTACACCGCTCACTCGTGCTGGTAGTGGTGGCGACGATGATTCCCGCCGCTATAATGACTTGGTCCATAGTAAAGAAGAGCTATTTCGACAACCAGGTGCAGACCTTCGTGCGCCAGCAGCTGAACTGGGAAGGCACGCAGGTGCTAACGCAGGACGTGGGAGCCGACAGCACGCTGCGGGTGGTGGTTGTCGGGCGAACGGTGAGCGAGGCAAACATAGAGGCGGCGAACAAGGCAATCACAGCCTATCCGCTGCTGAGGGGCTACAGCGTGAAAGTGTTGCAGGGGAACGAGAGCGACAGCCTGATGGCGCTGAGGGGCATCATCACCAACGTCTCGGAGGTGCAGAAGAAAAGCCACGAACTGATTCGCAAGGAGGCGGAGGAGAACGAGAGGCTGACGGAACAAATAAGGGACTACGAGCGCTGGGAGAACAAGGCGCGTGAGATGGCTCCCGACGCGAGGCTCTTCTTCCCATCCGTCACGAGCCTTAGCCTTTCTTCCACCTTGCAGGTGAGCACCCAGCCGGATGCCGAGCCCCTGCGCCTGACCACAGCGATAGTGACCGTGGAGGCTGGGTCTCTCGCCGAAGCCGAAAAGGAGAAGATGGAGCAATGGCTGCGCCAGCGTTCGGGGGCGGACAGTCTGCAAATAGTGTATGTCGCCGCCGAGCCGAAACCTTACAAAGAAGCTGAATGAAAACGGAACAGACGAACCAATTGGCTCATGGTCAGTTACTTACTGGCGGTCTCTACAATATGGTCTGCTCCGACCCCGCTGGCGGAGCTTTCCATCTCGATTTCATGCCCGAGTGGCTCGACACCGACCCGCAGGACAACCATTTGCCCCACGTGCACACGTTCTATGAGATTCTCTGGTTCCAGAAGGCTGGCGGCACGCACACAGTGGACTTCAGCAGCTACCCCGTGGAGGCAAATTCCCTTTTCCTGCTCTGCCCCGGGCAGGTGCACCACTTCGACGGGGTTACCCGCCACAAGGGCGTGCTGCTGAGGTTCTGCACAGATTTCTTGCAGGACGACGCCTCCGACGACTCTCTCCTGCGCAGCGACATGTTCAACGTTTTCGAGCCCTCGCCCTATTGCGTCGTGCGCGACAGCGTTTGTCTGGCGAAAATGAGCGAGCTGGTTGGCAAGATGCAGGACGAGCTGCCCTGTGCCGACGCTTTTGCTCACATGGAGATGATACGCTCTCTCGCCAAAATTTTTCTCATACTCATCCACCGCAACGGCGAGCGGCAAGGCACGCCACACTTGGATGCCATGAAAGCCTCGCACCGCTTGTTCCTGCGTTTCCGCCAGATGGTGGAGCAGCGCTACACCACCCTCCACACCGTGCAGGACTATGCCCGCGAATTAGGCACCTCGCTGAAGTCCCTGAGCGTTTGCGTGAGGGAGTGCTCTGGCAAGTCGCCCTTAGCTTTCATCAACTCCCGCATAGTCTTGGAGGCTAAGCGGCTGTCCGCCTTTTCGAGCTTGATGGTGAAGGAGATAGCTTACTATTTAGGTTACGACGACCCCTCTTATTTCATGAAATTCTTCAAGCGCGAGACGGGTTATCTGCCCTCCGACTTCCGCAAATGGGGCTCTTCGGAGCAGGCGGCCCGATGAATTATATGGCAGACGAGGCGAAAACACTTCTTGTGCCGCGAATGTCACTCCCAGAGGAGGCGGGCGGGCTGCCGCTTGCCATGGCGGAGGCGGGTGTGCCTTGGCACTCTGTGGACTGCCAGCCCTGGGCAGAGGCTTTTCCTTATAAGCCGCAGGTCCGCTTCCGCATAGCCCATAGCGGCAGTCATATTCTCTTGCACTACTGGGTAAGCGAGCATGTCGTAAGGGCGATGGCGGAGGCTGATGGCGGACCAGTGTGGGAGGATTCCTGCTGCGAGTTTTTCATTCAACCCATGGGGAGCCCCTATTACTACAACATAGAATGCAACTGTGCCGGCACTTTGCTCATAGGCGTGGGGCAGGGCAGGGCAGGGCGCACGGCAGCTCCGCGGAGCGTTCTCTCACAGGTGCGGCGCTCCTCGTCTCTCGGCAGCGGGCAGCTCACCCCGCGCGCCATCAGCCAGCCGTGGGAGCTCTCGCTCATCATTCCCGCCGAAGCCCTTTTCCGCCACGCGGTCACCACATTTTCTGGCAAGCGGTTCCGCGCCAATTTCTATAAGTGCGGCGACCGTCTGCCCCGCCCGCATTTCCTCTCGTGGCAGCCCATAAGCCTCCCCAAGCCCGATTTCCACTGCCCCGCCTTCTTCGGCACTCTTGGGTTCGAGTGAGGGCGTGGAGGTAATGGGTCGCGTACTATTTTTTTGCCGCATTACCCGAATTTACCATTTTTTCCTTTGTTTTTCCTTGCCGTGTCTATACTCTTTTGCCTATCTTTGCAAGCGAGTTAAACAGAGTATTAATCCTTAAAACGTTATTTATTTATGGCAACAAAGTATTCCGGCACCCAGACCGAGAAAAACCTGGAAACAGCATTCGCTGGCGAGAGCCAGGCACGTAACAAGTACACCTATTTCGCCTCAGCCGCTAAGAAAGAGGGATTTGAGCAGATAGCAGCACTCTTCCAGAAGACCGCCGACAACGAGAAGGAGCATGCCAAGTTGTGGTTCAAGGAGCTGGGCGGCATAGGCACTACAGCTGAGAATCTGGCAGCCGCCGCCGATGGCGAGAATTACGAGTGGACCGACATGTACGACGGTTTCGCGAAGACAGCCGACGCTGAGGGCTTCCATGAGCTGGCAGAGAAGTTCCGCCTTGTGGCAGCTGTGGAGAAGCGTCACGAGGAGCGTTACCGCGCGCTGCTTCACAACGTGGAGGCCAAGGAAGTCTTCTCTAAGTGCTGCGTGAAAGTGTGGGAATGCCGCAACTGCGGACACATAGTAGTAGGCGAAAAAGCTCCCGATATTTGCCCAACATGCGCTCATCCGCAGGCATATTTCGAGGTTTGCGCCGATAATTATTAATGATTTTTCATGGTGTAAAGATGAAAAAGTACGTTTGTGATGTATGCTCGTGGGTTTACGACCCCGAGGTTGGAGTGCCGGAGCAAGGCATCAAGCCAGGCACAGCTTTTGAGGATTTGCCCGCTGATTTTGAATGCCCCGTGTGCGGGGTAGGCAAGGACGAGTTCTCTGCCGAGGAGGCTTAAGTCTCACACTCCCCGGTGAGCCTGACTGCCTGTGGGCTCAGACATTCTGCTGAAGAAGGACTACGGTTAACGGTCCAGCCGCACTTCAGATGTGGCACCGCGGCATCGTAGTCCTTTTCTTTCCCCCTGGCTGCGGGGCAGTGTTCCCTTGGTGGATTCTTCGGCGGGCATATGCTTATGCGCTTCGGCAGAAACGCTGAAAAGCGTCATGTCTCTTCCATCTTCTGTATGGTAAGCGTTAAATCAATGGCGAGATGAAGTTTTGTCGGAAATATTCCGTAATTTTGCGCACTGTAGGAATAAACCATACATGGACTGCAAATGAATACAACGGCGAAATTATTGATTTATTGCCCCGATTGCCCCGGCATATTGGCGCAAGTGACCAACTTCATCACGGTAAACAAAGGAAACATCATCTACCTGGACCAGTATGTGGACCATGTGGACAATATTTTTTTCATGCGAATCGAGTGGGCTTTGGAGGAGTTCCTTATTCCGCGCGGCAAGATTCAAGACTACTTCGGCACGCTCATTGCCAAGCGGTATGACATGAAGTTCCGCCTCTACTTCTCGGACGTGAAACCGCGTATGGCCATCTTCGTTTCCAAGATGTCGCATTGCCTCTATGATATGCTGGCCCGCTACAATGCGGGCGAGTGGGATGTGGAGATTCCGCTCATCATCAGCAATCACCCCGATTTACAGGAGGTGGCCCACCGCTTCGGCATCCCTTTCCATCTGTTTGAAATCACCAAGGAGAACAAGGTCGCGCAGGAAGAGGCCGAGATGGAGCTGCTTAGCAGGGAGAGCGTGAGCTTCATCGTGCTGGCACGCTACATGCAAATCATATCGGAAGAGATGATTGCGGCCTACCCCAACCACATCATCAACATACACCACTCGTTCCTGCCCGCGTTCGTGGGTGCCAAGCCTTACCATGCGGCCTACGAGCGAGGCGTGAAGATTATCGGCGCCACCAGCCACTACGTGACGCGCGATTTGGATGCCGGCCCCATCATAGAGCAGGACGTGGCGCGCATTACCCATAAGGACACCGTGCAAGACTTGATAGCTAAGGGCAAGGACTTGGAGAAGATTGTCCTCTCAAGGGCAGTGAAGAAGCATATCGACCGCAAGATTCTCGTGTTCAAGAACAAGACGGTGATTTTTAGCTGAACCTTGCCTGTCGCCCCTTATACGGCTTCACCGGACCACAGCGAGACACCCTTGGCGGGGTCTCAAAGATTACTTGCCGAGATATATGTTTCCCCCCCTCTTATAATTATCGGGTGAACCGATTCTTCAGCTGTGCCAGAAGTCCCAGCTGGCGAGGGCTTGCAGGTGCAGCATCTCCAGCCCGTTCTTCACTTGTGCCCCCTGCTGGGCTCCGAGACGCATGAACAGCGTTTCCGTGGGGTTGTAGACCAAGTCGTAGAGCAGATGGTCTGGCGTGAGGCTCTGATATGGCAGCCCTGGGCATTCGTCGGTGTGGGGGAACATGCCTACGGGGCTGCAATTCACTATTACCTCATGCTGGCTCATAAGTTGCGGGGTGAGGTCGGAGTAGGTGAGCTGGCCCTCTTTGGGAGTGCGGCTTACGAGCGTCCATTCCAGACCTAACCTGGAGAGACCCACCCGCACGGCACGTGACGCGCCTCCTGTGCCCAGTATCAGAGCATGGCGGTGGTGCGGCTTTAAAAGAGGACGGAGGCTGTCAGTGAAGCCTATAACGTCGGAGTTATAGCCCAGAAGCTTGCCGTCGGGGCACACTTTTATCACGTTTACCGCCCCTATCTGCCGCGCTGCCGGGCTAAGGCTCGATAGCATGGGTATGATGGCCTGCTTGTGCGGTATGGTGCAGTTCAGCCCCCTTAGCCCTGGCGTGTCACGCACGATGTCGAGCAGCGAGTGCGCGTCGGGAATCTCGAAATTGCGGTATTCCGCATTTATGCCCTCTCGCTGGAATTTCTCCGTGAAGAAAGCGCGGCTGAAGGAGTGACCCAGCGGATAGCCTATAAGACCGTATATTTCCTTATCCATTGTTATAGTGTTACTTCTTTGGTGTTGCAAGGTACATGGTGCATATTCCGCAGGTGTAGCGCCGCCACTGTATGCCCTGGAAGCCGTCTCTCGCCAGTATTGCTGCCATTTGCTCCGCCTGCGGGAAGGCTTCCACGCTGGCTGTTAGATAGTTGTAGGCTTGGCGGTCGTGGCTGAGGAGGCGTCCTGTGGCTGGCATCAGCGTGTGGGCGTAGAGGCGGAATAGCTCTCGCATGGGGAAGCGGGCGGGGGCTGAGAGCTCTAATATGAGCAGATGGCCGCCAGGGCGCAACACACGGCACATCTCGCGGAGGCAGGTGTCGAGGTCGGCATAGTTGCGCACCCCGAAAGCCACGGTGACAGCGTCGAACGAATCGCTCTCGAAGGAGAGGCTCTGGCAGTCCTCGCGGCTGAAGGAGACTACGCCCGACAACCCCTCGCGCTCCACTTTCTGGCGAGCTACCGCCATCATTCCCTCGGATATGTCCGCTCCCACAATTCTCTCGGGGCGAAGCATGCGGGCTGTGAGTATGGCGAAATCGCCAGTGCCGGTGGATATGTCGAGAATGCGTCGGGGCTGGAACCCCGCCAATGCCCTTAGGGAGCGCCGCCTCCACTGGCGGTCTATGCCAAGCGAGAGGAGATGGTTCAGGCGGTCGTAAACGGGGGCTATGTGGTCGAACATAGCTCCCACCTGCGTGCCTTTGTCGCCCTCGGCGCTGTAAGGCTTTATTACTTCCTGCCGGTAAGCCATTTGCGGATGTTGCGGTCTATGCGCTCCGCCACGTCGCCCTCCTCGTCGGCAGGCGTGAACTTCTCGCCAACTATGTGCTCATACAGCTCTATGTATCTGTCCGACACGCTCTTGGCATATTCGTCGGTTATTTCTGGCATCAGCTGCCCTGGCTCGTTCATGAAGCCCTTGGCTATGAGCCACTGGCGCACAAACTCCTTTGAGAGCTGGCGCTGCGGCTCGCCTTTCAAGAATTTTTCCTCGTAGCCATCGGCGTAGAAGTAGCGTGATGAGTCGGGCGTGTGAATCTCGTCTATGAGAATCACCTTGCCGTCGCGTTTGCCGAACTCGTATTTCGTGTCAACGAGAATCAGTCCCTTGGTCTGCGCAATCTCCGTGCCGCGCCGGAATAGCAGGCGGGTGTAGCGCTCCATCTGCTCGTAGTCCTCTGGCGAGACCAGCCCCCCGGCGATTATTTCCTCGCGTGAGATGTTCTGGTCGTGCCCTTCCTCGGCTTTCGTGGTAGGGGTTATTATGGGTTCCGGGAAACGTTCGTTCTCTCTCATGCCGTCGGGCAGGGTCACTCCGCAAAGGCAGCGGCATCCGCTCTTATACTCGCGCCAGGCGGAGCCAGTGAGATAGCCGCGTATTATCATCTCCACGCGGAAACCCTCCGCCTTCAAGCCCACCGTCACCATAGGGTCGGGGGTGGCAATCTTCCAGTTTGGCACTATGTCGGCTGTAGCGTCCAGAAATTTGGCGGCTATCTGGTTGAGCACCTGCCCTTTGAAGGGTATGCCCTTCGGCAGTATCACGTCGAATGCAGAGATGCGGTCAGTAGCCACCATAACCATAATATCGTTGTTGATATTGTAAACATCTCTTACCTTGCCGTGGTAAACGCCCACCTGGCCTGGCAGGTGGAGGTCAGTTTTGGTCAATGCTTTCATCTGAGTCTATGTTATTATGTTGTTGTTCATACGCTTCCACAATGCGCGACACCAGCCGATGGCGCACTATGTCGTCTTTTGTCATGGTCACGAAACCTATGCCCTCAATGTCCCGCAACGTGTACAGAGCGTCCACCAGCCCAGAGCGTGTGCGTGGCGGCAGGTCAATCTGGCTTATGTCTCCAGTGACAATTATTTTTGTGTTAGTGCCCATGCGCGTGAGGAACATCTTTATTTGTTCCCTGGTGGTGTTCTGCGCCTCGTCAAGTATAACCACAGCGTCGTTGAGCGTGCGGCCTCTCATGAAAGCCAGCGGGGCTATCTGTATAATCTTTTGCTCCATCATCTCGTGGAGGCGCGGGGCGGGAATCATGTCCTCCAGCGCGTCGTAGAGCGGTTGCAGGTAAGGGTCAATCTTTTCTTTCATGTCGCCTGGCAGGAAGCCCAGCTTCTCGCCTGCCTCCACGGCTGGGCGTGAGAGTATTATTTTCCTTATCTCCTTGTTCTTCAGCGCTCTCACTGCCAGGGCTATGCTCACGTATGTCTTTCCGCTGCCAGCGGGGCCCACGGCGAAGAGCATGTCTTTCTCCCTGAACAGCCTCACGAGTTCCTGCTGGTTGCCTTTCCGGGGCTGTATGGGGCGGCCCTGCACGCTGTATACGAGCACGTCCTTCACTTGTTCGCGCCCTGTGCCTTCGCCTTTCAGTATGTGCAGTATGTCCCGCTCGTCCAAGGTGTTGAATTCGAGGCAGTGCTTGCGCATTTTGCCGATGTTTTCCTCTATGTCCGCCATCTGCTCCTCGTCGCCCATCACCTTTATCACGTCTCCCCGCGCCACTATGCGCAGTTTGGGATACATGGCTTTCAGGGTGTGCATGTTGCAGTTGTTGACCCCGTAGAAGACCACGGGGTCTATGTCATCAAGAATTATATGTTTCTCTATCATTGGCAGAATCCGAGGTAAAGCGTCTGCAAATATACGCAAACTTTTTGTGAGTAGGCACATTTTCATTAACTTTGTTGCCGTTTAAGAGATAGAGCCATTCCAGCCATGCGTCTGAAGAAAAAGGTATTCTACGGCTTCTGGGTTATCGTGCTGATAGTCCTCGCCATTGTGCGTTACGCTAACCCTAATGTGATGAGGAACAGCCCCAACGATGCCGCTAAGGAGGAGGTGAAGGAGACGGCACCCGCAGCTGCCCCTGCCAGGCACGGATTGAAGCGCAAGAAGAGCGGGGGCAGTGACGAGAGCTGGGGGCATCACCGCATAACCAGCGTGCCGAGCTACAAGCGCTCCTTCCCCGACTTGCAGAGCGTGCAGATAGAGGCTGCCAGAAAGTATGGCGTTCCTCCCGTGCGCGACAGGGAAGAGGCGGAGCGCCGCAAGAGCGGGCTGGTCTACGTGGGCAGCAGTCCCTACTATGCCATAGACAAGCGCATGAATGCCAGCATACCTTACCTTGTGCCGCGTGCCTCGAGGCTCTTGCAGACAATCGGGCGAAACTATCTCGACTCGCTTTCAGCCAAGGGCGTGCCCTTGCATAAGGTGATAGTCTCCAGCGTGTTGCGCACGGAGGCTGACGTGGCTCGTCTGGTGCGGCGCAACAGCAACGCCAGCGACCAGAGCTGCCACCGCTTCGGCACCACGTTCGACATCTGCTACAACCGCTACGAGACTGTCTCGCCCCCTGGCGAGAAGCGCCGGGCCGTCTCCACCGACACGCTCAAGTGGGTGCTTGCCGAGGTGCTGCGCGACTTGCGGCAGGACCAGCGCTGCTACATTAAATACGAGGTGAAGCAAGGTTGCTTCCACATCACAACAAGATAAAAAAAAACGCCACCCCCCATTAAACTTTTTCGAGGCGGGCTTGTCTCATAATCAGTTAACACAATTAGAAACTAACACTAAAACAAACTGAATTATGAAAAAGACATTTATCGTGATGGCCCTGGCGGCCATGGTAAGCATGGGAGCGGGCGCGCAGGAGCAGCGCCAGCGCATGAGTGAAGAGGAAATGGCGGCACGCAGGGCAGAGCTTGTGCAGAAGCAGGCTGAGAGGCTTGCCAAGGACCTTGACCTGAAGGACGACGCTAAGACCCAGTTCGTGGCAACTTTCACAGAGTATCAGGAGGCTTTGGCAAACGCGCGCACCGCCAATATGCCCCAGCGCGGCGAGGCTGACGAGAACAGCAGGAGCGACCGCAAGACGGGCAAGGAGCTCACCGACGAGGAGGCTACTCAGCGCATAGAGGAGATGTTCGCCCGGCAGGAGGCCCAGATAGCCCAGAGCACGGCGGCTCTCACCGTTACGAAGGAGTATTACGCCAAGTTCCAGGAGACGCTCACACCGCAGCAGCTCCTTAAGGTGTTTGCTCAGCAGCGTGGTCGTCAGCAAGGCGGGCAGCAGGGTGGTCAGCAAGGAGGTCCCCAGGGCGGTCCGCGTGGCGGCTTTGGCGGCGGTGACTTTGGCGGCGGCTTCGGCGGCGGCGATTTCTAAGCAACCCACTGGCGTTAGTATATACAAGTGCGAGTGAGAGGGGCTTCTCCGGCGGGAGGTGGCTCCTCTCTCATTTTTATGGGTCTGAAGTTTGCCGGTAACGCCTATTTTGCCTACCTTTGTAAAGAATAACCAAACAAATAAAGACAAAAAACAGCATCATGGGAAAAGTCCTGATTATAGGTGCAGGTGGTGTTGCCACTGTGGCGGCGCACAAGGTGTGCCAGAACACGGACGTGTTCACTGAAATAATGATTGCAAGCCGCACGCTGGCTAAATGTGACGCTTTGGCTGACGTGCTGGGGCGGAAATACGGTGTGAAGGTGGCTACCGCCAAGGTAGACGCCGACAGTGTGGAGGAGCTGAAGAGCCTGCTCTCCGCCTACAAGCCCGACATAGTGATGAATCTTGCCCTGCCATATCAGGACCTCACCATTATGGAGGCTTGCCTTCAGACGGGATGTAACTATCTTGACACCGCCAACTACGAGCCACGTGAGGAGGCACACTTCGAGTACAGCTGGCAGTGGGCTTACAGGGAGCGGTTTGAGCAGGCTGGGCTCTGCGCCATACTGGGTTGCGGCTTCGACCCGGGGGTAACGAGCGTTTTCACAGCCTACGCCGCCAAGCACCACTTTGACGAGATACATTATCTTGACATCGTGGACTGCAACGCGGGCAACCACCACAAGGCTTTCGCCACCAACTTCAATCCTGAGATAAACATACGCGAGATAACGCAGAAGGGGCTCTACTGGGAAAACGGGGCATACCACGAGACCGAGCCGATGGAGATTCACAAGCCGCTCACCTATCCTGGCATAGGACCGAAGGAGAGCTACCTGCTCCACCACGAGGAGATAGAGTCGCTGGTAATCAACTATCCCACCATTCGCAGGGCACGCTTCTGGATGACTTTTGGCGAGCAATATCTCACCTATCTGCGTGTGATTCAAGATATTGGCATGAGCCGCATCGACGAGGTGGAATACTTGGCTCCGAAAGCCGACGGCACGGGCAGCGCCACAGTGCGCATAGTGCCTCTGCAATTCCTGAAGGCAGTGTTGCCCAATCCGGGGGACCTCGGGCAGAACTACGAGGGAGAGACCTCCATAGGTTGCCGCATACGTGGTCTGCGTGGCGGGGCTGAGCATACCTACTACGTCTACAACAACTGCTCCCACCAGGCGGCTTTCCAGGAGACTGGCATGCAGGGCGTTTCCTATACCACAGGAGTGCCGGCCATGATAGGCGCGAAACTCTTCCTGCAAGGCGTGTGGACGGGGCCAGGTGTGCACAATGTGGAGGAGTTCGACCCCGACCCGTTTATGAGAGAGCTTGCCTCGCAGGGCTTGCCCTGGCACGAGTTGCACGACATTGACCTGGAACTTTAATCTAATCAAAAAAAAACACACACATAAAGAGGAAACATATCATCATGGCAAAAAGAGAAGAAGACGCGGCACGGCAGAGTGAGGCAGCCGAGAAGCTCAGAGCCTTACAGATGGCAATGAGCAAGATAGAGAAGGACTTCGGCAAGGGGTCCATAATGAAGTTGGGCGACGAGCACGTGGAGGATGTGGAGGTTGTGCCTACTGGCTCCCTGGCGCTCGACGCAGCCCTTGGCGTGGGCGGTTACCCCAAAGGGCGCATAGTGGAAATCTACGGGCCGGAGAGCAGCGGCAAGACCACTCTTGCCATCCATGCCATGGCAGAGGCGCAGAAGCTGGGCGGCATAGCGGCTTTTATCGACGCTGAGCACGCTTTCGACCGCTTCTACGCGCAGAAGCTTGGCGTGGATGTTGACAATCTGCTCGTCTCTCAGCCCGACAACGGGGAGCAGGCCTTGGAGATAGCCGACCAGCTCATCCGCTCCGGGGCGATAGACGTGATAGTGATTGACTCCGTGGCGGCTCTCACTCCCAAGGCGGAGATTGAGGGCGACATGGGCGACAACAAGGTGGGTCTCCAGGCTCGCCTCATGAGCCAGGCGCTCAGGAAGCTCACCGCCACCGTCTCGAAGACAAAGACCGTGTGCATCTTCATCAACCAGTTGCGCGAGAAGATAGGCATAATGTTTGGCAACCCCGAGACCACCACAGGCGGCAACGCCCTGAAATATTATTCCAGCGTGCGTCTCGACATACGCAAGAGCACTCCCATAAAAGATGGTGACACCGTGATTGGCAACCTGGTGAAGGTGAAGGTGGTGAAGAATAAGGTCGCTCCTCCCTTCCGCAAGGCGGAGATGGAGATAATGTTTGGCGAGGGCATCAGCGCCACTGGCGAGCTGGTAGACCTCGGGCTGGAGTATGGCTTCATCCAGAAGAGCGGCTCGTGGTTCAGCTACGAGGGCACAAAGATAGGGCAGGGGCGTGACAATCTCAAGCGTCTCCTTAAGGACAACGAGGAGTTTGCAGCCGAGCTGCGTGCCAAGATTGTGGCTGCCCTTGCTGGTCATGCCCCCGGGGAGCATGCCGCCGGGCAGGAAGCGGCAGAGCCAGGGTCCGCTTTCGACAATCTCCCCACGGTAGGCTGATCTCACCCGTCATCACGTCACGCCCACATATAGGGGGGAGCTGTGATGATGACGGGAGCAATTATCTCGGCTCACCTCGGCAGGTGGC
>JAJPYT010000134.1 GCA_021204845.1 Prevotellaceae bacterium
TCTGGCGCTCGGACAGCCCAGCGAACGGCAAAGCCCTCATCGAAGATAAACTCTACGAAGCTCATTTTGACACACCCCCACTATGGTACTATTACCTAAACTTAAGACTGAGGCAGACGAGTAAGATGGCAAGGAGCTCTGTGGCGAAACTTACCCGCAGGGAGAAGTGCAGGTCAGCCTCATCGAGAGGGCGCTCGTGGATGCCTATGTAGGGCTTGGGGCACTCCTCTCCGAAATAGCTGTGTGAGCCGCCGAAACGGCAGTCGAGCAGGGAGGCGAGAGCCGCCTCGGGCCAGCCAGAGTTGGGGGAGAGGTGGCGCGGCCCTTGGCTGACTACAAAACGCCAGTGAGCCGCCAGGGAGCGGCGCTGCTGCTTGGGGAGCGAGGAAAGCCCTATGAGCCAACCCACAAGGATGATGAGCAGGGCTGTCAGGCGGGCAGGGAGGTAGTTCACAACGTCGTCGAGGCGTGCGGCAAAGCAGCCGAAGAGGCGGTAACGTGAGGTGCGGTAGCCTATCATGGAGTCGAGCGTGTTCACCATCTTGTAAGCCAACATGCCAGGAACGCCAAGGAGGGCGAGCCAGAAGAGGGGAGCCACTACCCCGTCGGAAAGATTCTCGGCAAGAGTCTCGAGGGCTGCGGTGCGCACCTCGTTGGCTGAGAGGGCGGCAGTGTCACGCCCCACTATGCGTGCCACACTGGCACGCCCTTCGGCTAAACTGCCGCGGAGGGCGACAAAGACGGAGCGCACCTCGTGGCGCAGAGTATGGCCCGCAAGGCAGAAGAACACCACAAGCGTCTGGAAAGCGAAGCAGAACGGCGGGAAAGGGCGTAACAGACGGACCAGAAGCCACGTGAGGGAGAAGACCAAGAGGACACTGAGAATGGCGAGCAAGGCACCCCGAAGCCTACGGCAAGAGCCACAATTGAGCCGCCGCTCCCACAGCGCAATCCAGCGTCCGAACCACACAATGGGGTGGGGCAGACGGGGAGGGTCGCCAAAAGCCACGTCGAGCAGCCAGCCGAGCAGCAGGGCGGAGGTCAGGGAGTAGAGAGCCATAGGCGCAGGGCAGAGAGGAGTTCGTCGTTCTCGGAGGGGTTTTGCACGGCAATGCGGAAATGGCGGAATTCCAGACCGCTGAAATTGGAGGCGTCGCGTATGAGCAAGCCATGCCTGCGGGCAAGGTGTTCCTTAAGGCTGGCGGCGGAGCGGGCCTGTAGGCGGCAGAGCAACATGTGGCTGTCGGAGGGGTAAACCTGCCCCATGCCCCCCATGTCAGCTAACTCGGTGGCTACCCTGTGGCATTCGCTGCGTAGCAGCTCCATGGGAAGCTGATAATCAGCCTTATGGGAGAGCAGGTAAAGCCCTGCGTCCTGCGCTGGCTGGCTCACCGACCAGGGCATGCGCAACCTGCGCAAAGGAGCGAGCCGCTGGGCGCTGGCGGTGACGTAACCAAGGCGAAGACCGGGTATGCCGAAGCGCTTGGTCATGGAGTGGAGCATAAGGAGGTTTGGGAACTTTACCCCATCCGCTGGCGATAGCTGCGGCTCGAGGCTGTAAGGGGCGTAACTGGCATCGAGTACGAATAGTGTATCGGGGTGGGCGGAGAAAAGCCGCAAGAGCGAGACAATGGGAAGTACAGCGCCTGTTGGGTTGTTTGGCACGCAAAGCCACACAAGGCGGGCATCGGCAGGCAAGTTGTCGAGTGAAGAGATGTGGGTGATATGATGGTCATGGATGAGGCTGGCATCGGCATATTCGCTGAATGTAGGCTCAAGCACAGCCGAGCGGCAACCTCTGAGACTTTGCGCTATGAGATAGATAGCCTCTGTAGCTCCGCTGGTCACCATTACCTGCGAGGGCTCGATACCGAGGTCTGCGGCAAGCTGCGCCTCTAAGCGAGAGGGAGCTGCCTCTGGATAGTGCGCCACACGGGGCAGACAGTTAGAGAGGTGGGCAAACAACCCATTGTGGGTGAAGTGGGCGTATACGTTGGAGCTGAAGTTGACGCTTATGCCGCCGTATTGCTGAATGTCATCACCGTGTCCCTTAATCATGGCTCTCCAATATTTTGTAAATCAGTCCTATATCCACATGGTGCCGCACATGGTTGGCAAGCAGGTCATACTGCCTTTGGCTGAACTCCTCGGCTGAAAGTGTCTCTCCCGCTCCCCTGCCAAAGGGGGAGAGCAGATAGTCGCGCACGGAGGCGTTGTCGAAAAAGCCGTGGATGTAGGTGCCTATGCAATTGCCTTGCTCTATGACGGTTAGCTCCTCTGACCCTGCCTGCCGAGCGGAAGAGATGGTCTCTCCCTGGTGTATCTCATAGCCCTCGCAGCGTGAGCCGTGGAAGAGGAACTCAACCTGCCGGGTGGTCTTCTCCTGCCGCATGGTTGTGGATATTGGCAGTATGCCCAAGCCTGGCAACAAGGGAATGCTCCCCTCTATGCCCAACGGGTCGCCCACCGTTTGCCCCAACATCTGGAAGCCGCCGCACACGCCCACTATGGGCTTCCCTGCCTCGTGCCTGGCGAGCACCGCCTCAGCCAGCCCCTCGCGCCTCAGATGGAGCAAGTCGTCCATGGTAGCCTTTGTGCCAGGCAGGATGAGCAGGTCAGCCTCAGCCACCTCCTGCGGGTCGCGGGTATAGTAGAGGCACACGCGGGGGTCACGCTCCAGCGCCCCAAAGTCTGTGAAGTTGCTGATGTGTCGTAGCAGCAGCACCGCCACGTTAACCTTGTCCTGCGAACCTTTCCGTCGCTTGCGGGCGAGCTCCACGCTGTCCTCCTCGTCGATGAGTATATCGGGGGAATAAGGCACCACACCGAGTACTGGCACTCGGCAAAGTTTCTCTATCATGGCTCTGCCTTGCTCGAAGAGTCGCAGGTCGCCACGGAACTTATTGATTATGATACCCTTTATACGCTGGCGGTCTTCGGGAGTCTGAAGCATTACGCTGCCGTAGCACGAGGCAAAAACGCCTCCCCGGTCGATATCCGCCACCAGCACGACAGCGGCATCAGCCAGCCTTGCCATGGGCATATTCGCAAGGTCGGAATCACGAAGATTGAGTTCCGATACACTACCCGCACCCTCCAAGACTATTGGGTTATAGCGCCTTGCCAGTCTCTCAAAGGCACTGGCTGCCGCCTCTCTAAGCTCAGCCCTGCCCTGGGAGCGGAAGTAATCGTAGGCGCTGCGGTTACCTATGGGTTTCCCGTTTAGCACCACTTGTGTGGTGTGCTCCGAGTTAGGTTTAAGCAGCACGGGGTTCATGTCAGAGTGCGGCTCCAGACGACAAGCTTCCGCCTGTGTGGCCTGTGCCCTGCCTATCTCCAGTCCCTCACGGGTGGCAAAGGAGTTGAGCGCCATGTTCTGTGCCTTGAAGGGTGCAGGATGCAGTCCGTCTTGCAGAAAGATACGGCAGAGGGCGGTACATAGCACACTCTTGCCCACGTCGCTGCCCGTGCCGACGAGCATTAGAGGACGAAGTCTCTTTTCACTATTTGCCATAATTCTTCAATGTCTTTATCTGCCCAATACCAGTGGGTGTAGCCACCTATAACATTACGGTAGAGGAACAATTCGGTGTCTGCCGGCTCACCCAACGCGTTGTTTTGTATGCGAAGGGTTCTTATCCCCTCCGCTGGCTCGTGCGGGAGTAGGGTGGAGTAGTGGAACTCATGCCCGCTGAAGGTCTGTCCGAGAACCCTCATCTGGCGATAACCGAGGTGTAGACGGGCATCCTGCATGGTAGCCTCCATGGGGAAAACACTAACAAGCGGCTGGCGATCTATGCTCTTGCAAAGATACATAAAGCCGCCGCACTCGGCAAAAATATAGCCCCCGTTGTGCGCGAAGTCGGCAATCTGGTGGCGCATTTCCGTATTGGCAGAGAGTTCCTTGGCGAATAATTCAGGATAGCCCCCAGGCAAGTAGAGCAAGTCGCAGGGCGAGGGCAACAGCCTGTCGTGCAGGGGCGAGAAGAACCGCACAGTGCCTAAGCGGCGGAGCGAGTCTATGTTGGCGCGGTATATGAAATTGAAAGCCTCATCGTGAGCTATCAGTATGTTAATATTTGGCTTCGTTGTCCCTGCTTGCCGCTCAGGGTAATGGGCAAGTTTGCTCTCCTCTTGCCTGGGGCTGAATGCCTTAAGTAAGGAGTCGAGGTCTATATGCCGTTCCGCTTCTTCGGCAGCTATGCTGACTATTCTATCAAGAGCCTCCCCTCCGTCGAGGGCGAGACCAAGGTGACGGTCTTCAATCGTAAGACGCTTATCCCGAGGCAGATAACCATAGCATTGTATCCCACTGTCGGCACAGGCTTGGCGCAGGAGAGAGTAATGGTGCGCGGAGCCCACATTGTTAAAGATGACTCCCGCGATATGCGGCTCTTTGCGGAAAGTGGCAAAGCCATGAATGAGAGGTGCGGCACTGTATGCCACGGCACGCGCGTCAACCACCAGAATCACTGGCATTTGCAGCAACGAGGCAATGGAGGCGGCGCTGCCCTGGTCGCGCTCCCAGCCGTCGTAGAGACCCATGGCGCCCTCCGCAATGCACACATCAGCCCCTGCGCCATAGCGTAGAAACGCCTCCCGCACATGCCATGGCGAGGCGAGAAAGGTATCGAGATTAACGCTAACATTGCCAGCAGCCAGCAGATGGAGCTGGGGGTCTATATAGTCTGGTCCGCACTTAAAGGGTTGCACGCGCAGCCCCCTTAGCTTGAAGGCACGCAGCAGGGCAGCGGTTACGGTGCTCTTCCCGCAGTGTGAGGTAGGGGCGGCAATCATGAATGCCACGTGGCGGTCTATGTCTCTGTTATCCCTCTTGTTCATCTCTTTTTCTTTAGTATTACCCTCAACGCCACAGGCGCGCCCACGAGTGCGGTTACTGAATTGACTGGCAGAGCTCCCTCACAGCCTGGCAAGCGTGCCAGCAGGTTGCACACCAGCGCCAAGAGAGCCCCGCAGACGGCGGTTGCGGGCAGTAGTAGGCGGTGGTCGGCGGTATGGAAGAGGGCACGGCATATATGAGGCACAGCCAAGCCCAAGAACATCACGGGTCCACAATAGGCAGTGCAGATGGCGGTCATAGCCCCCGAGGAGCAGATAACCAGCATGCGCGCACGGTCTACGTCGAGCCCCAAATTACGGGCGTAACTCTCGCCCATGAGTAGTATATTGAGCGGCTTCACGAGTAATAGGGAGAGGGGCAGCAATAGTGCCATGAGGGAGGCAAATACCCAAACCTGCCCGCCAGTTACTCTGGAGAACGAGCCCAAGCCCCATATAACGTATGCATGAACGTCCTCCTCGGTGGAGAAATACTTCAGCACACCCGTTATGGCAGAAGCGATATAGCCCAGCAGCACGCCCACAATGAGCAGGGTCACGGGGTTGTTCAACTTACTGGACAGCACCACTATCAAGCCCATAGCCGCGAGCGCCCCCACGATTGCAGCCACCGTGAGGGCAGTGTTGCCTAACAGCCCGAAGCCCGAGAGCAAGCCAAAGCCGAGAGAGCCACTGAGCAGCACCAACAGAGCCACACCCAGTGAGGCGGCAGAACTTATACCCAACACCGAGGGTCCCGCAAGAGGGTTGTGGAAGACGGTCTGCATCTCCAGTCCAGCGACAGCCAGCCCGGCACCGCAGCAGACGGCGGTAATGGCTTGTGGCAGACGGGTCATAAGCACTATCTGGCGGCTCACCTCGTCCGCCTCCTGCCCCGAAAGGATATGGAACACGTCGGGGAGACTGACATATACCGAGCCCACCGCTATGTTAAGCAACATCAGCAGCGGCACACACAGGGCAAGGAGAGTTATTAGTCCGCTTGTTCGCATACCAGCATTATTTCGAGTTCACCAGAGGGGTAGACACTGCGGCAGTGGCGGAGGCAGAGTTCCTTTATCCTTTCAAAGAAGGCAGGGGGCATGCACTGCCACAGCTCACGGGCGAAGTTGACGGAAGGGGCTTCCGTGCCGCACTCCCGCGCCACACGGCTCACGAGGTCCATGTCTATCGAGGAGGATTTGGAGTGAGTGTCCAGATTCCCTGCCGCCAGTTTCACCGCTTTCCCTATCATCAGCCCCACCACAACTCTCTGGAAGCAGCCCATGGAATATGCCGCCTTCAGGGCTTCCCCAATGAGATTGACGCAGTGTATGCAACGCAGTCCGAGCTCACGTGCCACGGCATCCTCGCTCCTCTTGCCAGAGACGAAGGCTATCTCCTTACAGCCCACCGCCTCTGCCACTTCCAGTTCTCGCCGCAGGCTTAGTATGAATGCCTCGTTGCTCAGGGGATTCACTATGCCCGACGTGCCTACTATGCTTATGCCGCCCACCACGCCCAGTCGGGGGTTGAAGGTGCGTTTGGCAAGTTCAGCGCCGCCCTCCACGCCTATCGTTACATCCGCCCCACGGTTGGTCAGGGAGCGTATCTCACTCATTATCATCTGTCGCGGCACTATGTTTATGGCTGGCTCACCCACTGGTATGCGTAGGCCTGGCAAGGTCACAAGCCCCACTCCCTCGCCTTGCAGGAAGTGTATCTCCCCATCGTCACGCAACCTCACCTCCGCCCACACCCTACAGCCGCGGGTCACATCCGGGTCGTCGCTGTAGCCTTTCACCACGGTAGCCCTGCCCCTTGCGTCCATCTCTACGGAAAGTGCCACGCTCTCCCCGTCTGGCAGGCTGATGGTCACGCATTCTGGTTGGCTGCCGTCCATGAGATGTATCAGGGCTGCTTTCGTGGCTGCTGTGGCGCAAGAGCCTGTGGTAAGTCCTGTCCTTAGGGGAAAGAAGTCTGGCACCTTGCGCTCAATGGCAAGCCGCAGACTGTGCCTTCCGCAGGCATACGTCCAATGCTCTGGCAATTGTGGACGGCGTATGACAAACAGTTGTATTCCCAAGTGTCTTGCCGCCTCTGCCTTCTCCTGGAATCCCCCACTTAGTCCGCTCTCTTTCGTGAGTACCGCGTCGCAGCCCACTTCCTTCATTGTCTGTATCTCCTCTTCCCGTTGTCGCAGCCGCAGGTCGTCGTTATAAAAGAGCAGCCTCTCCATGGGGAAGCCCGACTCTCGTGCTAAGGCTATGCTCTCCTCGCGTCTCAGTATGCGGAACACCGTGGGGTTCTCTTTCCAGTAAGGGGCAAGCCTCTCTATGCTGTTCGCCCCGCAGAGGCATAGCAGGAGCTTGGGCTTCCTTGCGAGCAACAGCCGCATAGCGTCCTCGTAGTCCTTGCAGTAGGTAGCCCCGTCCACGTCGGGAGGGAAGGTCCGCTGAAGGCGCACGACAGGGATATCTAGCCCTGCGACGGCGTTGTGCAGACCCATGGCGAAGGGGTGGGCGGCGTTCACTATGCAGCGCACCCCCTCATTGTCGCAGAAGCGCCTTATCGCGTCCCCGTCCATCGCTCCGCTAAGGTGTATGCCATGCCTCATCGGCACATTGTCGGCTTGCCCCTTGGTAGAATACCAGAAGGGCTTCCCTGCCAGGTCACACACCTCTGCCGCCAAGCGACCCTCTGTAGTGCCGCCAAATATAAGTATCATCCCTCGCCCTCTCCTTTCCTGAACAGATGAGTGAAACTGCTGTCGTAGAGGCGGCTCTCGCCTTTGCGGCTGCCCACAGCCTCGCCCACCACTATCATGGCGGTGAGCCTTATGGAGGCGGAGCGCATGGTCTCTGCCAGTTGGTCAAGGCGGCAACGGTATATGCGCTGGTCGGGGTGCGTTACCTTGTGGCAGATGGCTACTGGTGTGTCCGCCGGATAGCCTCCTTTCATGAGGCTCTCCTGCACCTCGTCCGCCAGGCTGGCGGAGAGGAATATGCACATGGAAGCCCCATGCCGTGCAAGGCTCTCCAGCCGTTCCGTGGTCGGCACTGGCGTGCGCCCTTCCCCTCTGGTCAATATCACTGTCTGTGTGCCCCCGGGGATAGTGAGTTCACTGGCGAGAGCCGCTGCCGCTGCCTGGAAGCTGCTTATGCCGGGTGTAACGCGGTAACTGACACCTAACGCGTCGAAGCGTGCCATCTGCTCTGCTATCGCGCCATAGAGACAGGGGTCTCCGGTGTGCAGGCGTACCACCAGCTTGCCCCGGTCGTAATAGTCAAGCATGAGAGCCACCTGCTCGTCCAGGCTCATGGGAGCGGAACTTTTCACCACCGCCCCCTCCTTAGCGCAGGCTGTCAGCTCACGTGGCACGAGACTGCCGGCATAGAGTATGAGGTCTGCTTGCCCAAGCAGTCTCCGTCCCCTTACGCTAACGAGGTCGGGGTCTCCAGGACCGGCACCCACTATTTCCACCTGCCCGCCTTGTTCCCGTTCTCGGCAGAGGGCGAATGTGTAATGAGAAGTTCTAAGGCAGCCCTTTCTCTTCGGCACTACCATTGCGCCACCCTTGCAGCTAAGCAATGCGGCAGCCTCAGCCACACTGGAGCTACCCACCGTGTCCAACACCTTCTCGCTTGGGTTCGGCACCTCCACCGCAGCCAGTTCCTCCGCGCTGTATGTCTTCACCTCCGCCCATGGCAGCGTATTATGGAGTTCCGCCAGCAATGGCTCGTCCTTCTTCAGGCAGATAGTGCCGATGTCGGCGATTGACTGCGGGGCGTAGCCGCTTTCCTCTACCTCATGCAATAGCCCCATAGCCGCCTCACGCGGGGCGAGCCTCTGGCACCCTATGCCGAGATGGAGCGAGCGCGGGCAATATTGCAGGGTAGGGATGCCGCAGGGAGAGTAGAGGCGGCATGAGATGATTATCAGCAGTTTATACGCCATCCCCTCCTCCTTGGTCATTCGCAGGAAATCATTATACCCATGGAATACTGCCACGTGCCCGGGGCAGCTTTGTTCCATCCGTTCGGTATTTCGGTCACTATGCTCAAGGACAAGGGCAGTCTGTTCGCCTCCCACAAAGAGAGCTATCATCCTGTTCATATCCTCGTTAGTGACAGGGCGCATACCCCATCCGCTCTCGCGGGCCAGTGTGTCAAGCGCCCAGAGGTGGAGATTATCACTTTGTGTGGTCACTACCGCCTCTCCTCCAGTCACATGGGCTATTCGTCTTGCCAAGTCATTGGCTCTCCCGACATGGCCGCCCACTACAGGTATCACGTACCTGCCGCCACTATCCACACACACCACCGCCTGTCCGCTGTGCTTGTCCGCCAGCGAGGGCAGTATCTTCCTCACGCAAATGCCCAATGCCCCCACGAAAACCAAGGCATCGCCATCCCACTCCTCACCCAACTCACGCCTTATGCTGTGGCACAATGCGCGCCCTCTCTCGTTAACACTCTCGTACCTTATCATCTTTCAGCTCTCATTATCGTTATCTCGTTATGTTCGTCCACCTTCAGGCTGTGCGTCTCATGGCATCTCATCCCCAGCCTTGATGCACTCTCGGCAAAGGCTCTCCGGCTCTCTTCCCTCACGGCATTGAGAACTATGCGCCCATGGGGCATGAGTACTTCATTTATCCGCGACATCATTTCCCTCAGCCTGCCTCCATGACCACCTATGAACACCGCCTCTGGTCGTGGCAGTAGGGAGAGTTCCTGTTCCATGAAGTCGCCCATTACGGTATGTATCCCCGGTGCGCCATGGCGGCAAGCGTTCTGCCGTATAAGGTTTTCGCACACCTCCCTTTGCTCGAAGGCTATCACCCTCAGCTTCGGGAAGGAGAGGCGCGCCTCTATGCTTATGCTGCCGGTGCAGAAGCCCACATCCCATAGCGTGTCGCACTGTCCTAAGTCGAGAGCGGCAAGGGTAGCAAGGCGCACGGGCATCTTGGTTATCATGGAGGCTCTGCCGTCCAATAGTGAGAACTCGCTGTCGGGTATGCCAAAGCAGCGCGGCCGATTATGGATTCTCTGTAGTATCACACAATTAGGACTCTCGTATCTCCCCCCCTCGGTGTATGCGCCCACCCTCTCCAAGGTCTTGTTGCCAAGGTGCTCCCCAATGTACATCTGGTAATTGTCATAGCCATATTCCCTCATCCTTTGCCATATAGCGCCAGGCGTTTTCTCTCTGTCCGTAAGGCAGCCTATCAAGGCATCCCCGCCTATCAGCGCCTCGTCAAGTCCGTCCCACTCCCTTCCCGTGAGCGACACCGTGCGCATTCCCCCATAGGGGAGGCAAAGGCGATGGGCAAGTGTCTGCAACGAGTTAGGGGAGGGGAACACCCTCATCTTACAGTCGGGCAGGCAGCGCCTCACCGTGGCGGCGAAGCCGTAGAACAACGGGTCGCCCGAGGCAAAGATGACCACGTGGCTCTCCCCCTCGTATTGCTCGAACACCTTGTCGAGAGGTGGCGTTATGTCTATCCACCTCGCCCCCCTTGGCAACAGGGCGGAGACAAGAGAGTGGTGTCTCCTGCCGCCAGAGAACACCGTGGCGGAGCTTATCTCCCGTAGTGCCTCGTGTGGCAGTTCCAGTTCCGGGGAGTCGCTTATACCTATTATAGTGCAGTCACACATCTCTACCTGGTCTTAGTGCCTGTGCGTCGTCGTATGCCAGAATGCTGTTGACCAAGGTGGCGGCTATGCCGCTTCCGCCCTTCCGCCCCTCAATCATAAGCATGGGTGTGCCTTTCAACGTCTTTGCCGCGTGCTTGCTCTCCTCCACGTGCACGAAGCCCACTGGTGCCGCTATTATGCCGGCTGGTCGGCATTCGCCCTTGTGCGTGAGGCTGCACAGTTCCAGCAGGGCGGTGGGCGCGTTACCTATGGCGTAGATGGCTGTGGGGTGCTGCCTTGCCGCCAGTCTTATGCCCGCCTGGGCGCGTGTTATGCCTTGTTCCCGCGCCATCTCAGCCACGGACGGCTCGTTTATGTTACAGATAACCTCCAGCCCCAGCCTCTGCAAAGCCCCCTTTCGTATGCCGCTCGCCACCATGCTCACGTCGGTCACTATGGTCCTGGCCTCTCCTCCTCTAACCTTGTCGTATATCAGCTCCGCTGCCCTGTCGGTGGTCCATAATAAATGCTCCATCTCCATGTCGGCAGTGGTGTGCACCACGTGCAACAATGGCCACAGTCGCCAGAGCGGCATCTCTGGCTCGTGCAGCTCCCTCAATATGGTGGTGAAGGAGGTCCGCATTATGCCCTGCCCCACGCGCTCCGCCTGGTTGTCCTCCTGCCTGTAGTAGCCTCGCGGGGTTATCATCCTGCCATGCCACTCCTGCGTCTGGCTGTTGCCTATTATTACCACCGTGAACATATCCACCTCGTCGGGCTGCAGGTTCTCAAGGGTGGTAAGCACCGTCTTCTCGTCCTCCCTGCCGGCCTGCCTAACGTAGCCCACGGGGGTAGAGGGCCCGCGGTGCATGAGGAATATCTCCCTTAGCCTGCCAAGCTGCCAGTACCGTTTCTCGCTGCGGGGGTTGTATATGGCAGTCACGAAGTCAGCCTCCGCTGCCGCCTCTATGCGCCTCTCTATTGTGCGCCACGGGGTCATGAGGTCGCTCAGCGAGATGGCGCAAAAGTCGTGCCCGAGGGGAGCGCCCAGTAGGGAGGCGGCCTTCTGCATTGCGCTGATGCCGGGCAGGCAGACCACTTCCACGTCGCTGTGCCTCTCCCTTTTCATCTCCAGCACCAGGGACGCCATGCCGTAGATGCCCGCGTCTCCGCTGGATATCACGCCCACCTTCAGTCCCTCCCCAGCAAGGCGGAAGGCTTCCCCCGCGCGCTCCACCTCGTGTCTCATGCCCGTGCCTACACGCATTGTCCCGGGTCGCAGCAGCGGGTCGATGTATTGGAGGTAGGGCTTGTAGCCCACCACGGCATCGCACTCATTCAGGGCTTGCAGGGCAGCCTGTGTGATGTCGCCAGCGCTGCCGGGCCCTATCCCGATCACGTATATCATATCATGTCTGTCGTTTTAGTCTTTAAATCTCAGTGCGAGGCTCACGAATGCCGTGCGCCCGGGGTTTATGGTGGAGAAGTTAGAGCACCATGGCGAGGTGTCGCGCTGGTTGAGGATGTTCTCCACGCCCACCGACGGCTCTACCACGAACTGCCGCAGCGTGAAGGTGTGCTTGGTGGAGATGTCCCACTGGCCGTAGCCGTCGGCATATCCGTAGGTGCTGGAGTAGCGCCTCCCTTGCTGGTGTCCGTTGAGGCAAACGTTCAGGTGATAGTTACGGAACGTGCGGTCCCACGTGGCTATGAAGCTGAACACGTCGCGCACCGACTTGTCGACGGGGCTGGTTGTGGTCTCATACTCCTGTGTCTTGGTGTTGAGCGTCTTGGTCTTGGCCTGCGAGTTTGTGAAGGTGTAGCCCGCACCGAGCGTAATCCCTTGCGGGAGCAGGAACTTCACGTTGGCGGAGAAGCCCCTGAGTTTGGCTTTGTCTATATTGTCACGCTGGCGTATGGTGGTCCAGCCCTCGTTGTACAGCTCGGTCAGGTGCGCGTCGCCGTCAATCTCCTCCTGCCGCATGGTGCGGTAGTTGATCATGTCGCGGATGCGGTTCACGAACACCGAGGCGCTCAGGCTCACATGCTTGTCGCTGTATTCGAGGTTGAAGTTAAGGAAGTTGTTCTTCTCGGGGTTCAGAGAGGGGTTGTTCAGCGTGTATCGTGAGGAGGTCTTCGCCTGGTCCGTGGCGTAGAGCTGCGAGAGGGTAGGCGTGCGGTAGCCACCGGCGTAGCTGGCACGCATACGGAAGCCACCCACATGGTAGAAGAGGCTCACATTAGGTGTCACCGCCGAGCCGAAATTGTTGTTGTAGGTGTAGCGCAAGCCTACCACTCCCTCCAAGCCCTTAACGATGTCCACCTCGTCCTGGGCAAAGAGGTTGTAGGTGTTGGTGGTCTCGAAGTCGATGTTGTCGCTCTGGCTGCTGAGTGACTCCTGTATGAACTCAGCCCCTGCCGAGAGCTTGTTCCACCGGGCGAGGCGGAAGATACCCCTAAGTGTCTCGTTCACGTAGTGGGTGCGCTTGCGCGTCTCCTTGTAGCTCTCCTTCTCGGCTGTCTGCCAGTAGTGGTACTTCGAGCTGAAGTTGTCGCTGTAAACGTCGAGGTACAGGTGGGTGTTGGCGTTGGGGGTGAAGCGCGCGCCGCCGCCATAGGTATATGACTGGTGGAGAATATCGTACGTATAGGCTGTGGTCTGCTTGTACGAGTAGGTCTTCTCCCCCGTTTCCGCGTCGGTGGAGCTGCTTTGCTTATAGTACGTGGCGTTGTGGTCTCGCTCGGTCTCGTTGCCGTACATGTTGCCGCGCAGGTAGACAGACCACCTGTCGTCGAAGCGCCAGTCCATGCGCTCGGTCAGGTTGTTGCTGTGGAACCCAGTGCTCATGGGCCTGCCCGTTAGTTTCAGCACCGCCTGCCCGTCCTCATCGAACTGCTCGTAGTGGTTCACTTGCCAACCCGCCGCCTGGCTATGGTTGTAGCTGGTGTAGTTTGAGAATCGTCCCTTGGTGATGTCAACGTTAATGTCGTCCTCGAGACGACCCTTGCTCCTCAGCTTCGTGGAACTCTGCACCTCCACGCCGGCCTTCCCGTCGTCGGTGATTATGTTTATCACGCCGGCTATAGCGTCGCTCCCATAGAGGGCGCTGGCGGCACCGCTATATATCTCCACGCGCTTCACATTCTTCACGCTCAGTCGGCTCCAACGGTCGTCGCCGCTCACACGCTTGCCGTTCTCCAGGATGAGGATGTAGCTGTCGCCCACGCCGTTGAAGTTCACGAAGGTGCCCTGGCCCGTGGTATGGGTGGTGATGGAGGGGGTGAGCTTAGTGAGAGCCTCGAGCAGGTTGGTAGACTGCGAGTCCTCCAGTTGCTTAGCCGATATCACCTGCACAGCCAAGGGCGAGTTCTCCGCCTTGCGGTAAGTGCCGGTGCCGGTGATCACTACGGGGTTAAGCGTCTCCGTCTTAGGTTGGTTCTCCTGCGCCACGGCTTGTAGCGCCAACGCCGCCACTGTGGCGGCCAACAATACATTTCTCATTTTAGGGTTAATTTATGGGTTTGTAATACTTAGGGTTATAGTCTGGTAATATCTCCGGGTGGAACGCCCTTACGAAGTCGGCGAGCAGTAGATGAGGCTCCACGGCCGCCAGCTCGCGGTAGGGTGTCTGCGTGAGGTTGCAGAAGAGCACCGTGCCCTTCTTGTAGGCGTGCATGGTGGCGTAGCGAGGATCCTCGGCGGCGAGGGCCTGCAGGGAGTACTGCCCCTTGTACCTGCCGTCTATCTGCCAGAACTCCGCCCCTACGCTCTTGGCATAGGCAGCCTCGAAGTCCATGGTCACGCCTCCCGATGCCCTGTTGTCTGCCATAACGTAGCGCGCCCCCGCGTCACTGAATATGTTGGCCATGTAGCTGCGCCCGCCCACCACGTACCAGCCCTCGCGCACCTGTCTGCCGCTTGCCACGGTAGGCAGGTTGTCGGGATCAACGGCGCGCGCCACCCGCCTTTTTAGGCTCAGGTATTGGCGCTCTATACGGTCGAAGACGGCGTTCGCCCTGCGGGTCTCTCCCGTGAGTATGCCCACGAGCTTTATCCACTCCGCCTGCCCGAGGGGGTCGGTCTCCTTGTACCCGTGGTGGGGGATGAGGGGGATGCCGCACTGCCTTAGCACGTCGAACCCACCATGCTTGGAGGCGGATACCAATATGTAGTCTGGCTTAGAAGCTATCACCGCCTCTATGTCGAACTCGCCCTCACGCCCGATCTCCACGGTATGTCCCTGGCGGAGCTGTTCCTTTATGGCGGGCGAGAACAGACTCTTAAGCGAGTTTATGCCTACTATGCACTGCTCGAGGCGCAGTACCTCGAAGTTGCCCAGCTGCAGGGCCGTGGTGCAGATGACGCGGCGGGACGGACGCTTGACCACGAACTCCTGCCCACGGGCAGCGTGGCGTGCCTCGGGGTCAGGGTCGGAGATGATGACGTGTATGCCGTCGCTCCCGTATGCCACACGCAGTCCCCGGGCATAGCGAATCTCCACCGTGTCAGGGTATTCATTGTAGTCCGCCGCAGGGTACTCATTGTCTGCCACCAAGGGGTACTCATTGTCGACCCCAAGGGGGTACTCATTGTCGTCACCCAAGGGGTACTCATTGTCTCCTGTCGCCCCCTTCCGCTGGCATGAGCCGAGCAGAACGAGAGGCAGAAGAGCCACTATACAGATTCTCTTCAACATCACTTAAAGGGAGGGCGCATCAAAAGGAGATACCGCATACTGTACGCATGGCTGTGCCATTCCATATTGCAGCTGCTTATCTGAACAAGATTTCGCAAGCTGCACGAGTGGCGGAGCCACTCCACATGGGTAGCCGTGGGTCCTTGGACCCACGGTATCGTGGCGCAACACGATAGAGTGCCAGAGGTACTCAACATATTAGGCAGCATTGGTCGGCAGGTATGTGGAGTACCTCTGGCACTCATCGGCATTGCCTGCCTCATCCGCAGGCCGTAAAGGCCTGCGGCTACCCATGTAGAGTGGCTCTGCCACTCGTACCGCTTGCCATGCGCCGCGGACTCTCCATTGACGCGCCCTCCACGTTTACACATCAGTTTTTAATTGGCAGATAGTTGTTGTGTAACATATAGGGTTAGTCAGCTTCGGGGAACATGGAGTGGTAGTAGTCCTCCAGACCCTCGCTGTTCACTGCCTCGTGGGTGTGCTGCATCCAGATGTCGAGGATGGCGGGAATGCTCAGCAGTCCGGTAAGGTTGGGCTCGGCTGTGTAGCCCATATGGCTGAAATACTCATACCAACTGTTCTCCTCGGAGTCTGGGTCTTCTTCGTCCCAATAGTCAGAGCCCTCGCCGGCGAGGTCGTTATGGGCATGGTCGCCGGCAATGGACATGAGCGGGTAGAGCTGCACGGTGCCGTCGGTGACCCCGTCGGCCTGCATGCGGTCATAGACGTTGTTCTTGTAGTTGTCGGGCATGTCCACAGTGCCCACATAGAACTTCGAGTAGAGCCTCTGCAGTGACTCCTCAAGCTCGGTATAGCGCACGTTAGCCTTGTAGCTGTCGTAATTGTCGGGGTTGCCGTGACCCATGAACGCCACCACGTCTCCATTGTTCACCTGCGCCTGGCAGTACGAGTAGAGCGCCGCGGCAGCCTCGTCCACATCGTTGCCGTCGCCCTCGGCACTGGTGAGCAGCGGGGAACCGAGCTTCAGCGTCACCTGCGACAGATACTCGTCGTCGAGGTCGCCCAAGTAGTTGTTGGCGAAGTCCTTAATGTAGTTGATCACACGGTTGAACTCCTCGCCCGGGATCACCTGCAGCGACTGCACCAGAATCTCGTTGTACTCGGACCTGCCGAAGGCATGCAGCCAGAAGTTGGGGGCGTAGTAGTTACGTGGGGTGGTGTTCTCGCCAGCGGCGGCGCGGTTGATGCATATAGCGGAGCTGAACGAGAGGTAGATGTCGTAGTCGTCGCCGAACTCCTGCTCGTAGGTTGCCTTGGTAGCGTCAAAGGCGTCGAACGCCATCTGCCATGTGCTTCCGAAGGCAACCAGCAAGATAGCCTTGTCGTGCTTCTTGGCGGCTTGTACCTGTGAGTCCACTGCGTTCTGGTAGGTGGTCCAGTTATTGGTGGTCACGTCGTCATCGTCAGAGCAAGCTGACGTCAAACCCATTGCCATCGCCATGCCGGCGAGCAATGCAAAGAACTTAATCTTCTTCATCTGTCTCATTGTTTTTAGTGTTTATAATGGTAAGTCTCTTTCCTTTACGAAACTGTATCCTGAACGACACATATACGGTGGTGCCGGCGGAGTTAGTACCCAAGTGGTAGGGGTGCATGGTGCGGTCCACGTAGTTGAATATGTTATCCACTCCCGCCTCTAAACGGTAGGTAAGGGGCTTGTCCCTTCTGCCAAGGTCGTGGGTGGTGTTAAGGCGCCAGAGCTGGAAGGGCTTGCCGTCGCCGTCGTTCTCGTAGTATCGGCGGCTGCTGCCTCGCGTGCTAAGGTTGAGCCCAAGGCGGTAGGAGCGGTGGAACTGGTGCTCCCACGTGGCGTAGGCGTTCCACTTGTGGTGCGCCATGCCGTCTATGACCGCCTCCACGAGCCTGTCTTTCGTGGAGTTATATTGGTGGACCTTGGTGTCGAGGTAGGTGTAGTTGCCGCCAAGGGTAAGGTTCTTGACGGGGGTGTAGGTAAGGTTCACGTCCACGCCCCAGGTACGTGCGTCCTCCATGTTCTCGTACTTGCGGGCTGTTATCTCCCCGCTGCCGTCGCCGCCGTATTCCCCTGTGACATTGGGCGGTATCTCGCTTACGGGAACGTTCACCAGGGCTATCATGTTGTGCAGCTTGTTGCGGTATGCGGTCACGCTCATGGTGAGCCTCTCGCCCCGGTACTCAAGGCTGGCGCTGAGGTAGTCGCTCGTCTGCGCCTTAAGGTCGGTGTTGCCCATATTGTAATATGTGCTGGAGCCCATGACGTGAAGGTAGCGGTAGTAGAGTTCCTTTGTGGTGGGGGTCTTGAAACCCTGTCCCCAGCCCGCCCTTATACGGAACTTGCCCACGGGGAACATGGCGCTGAGCTTGGGGGTGAGCCTAACGCCGAAGTTCTCGTTCACGCATAGGCGCAGGCCTCCCGTAAGGTATAGCCAGGGCAGCAGGGTGAACTCATCTTGGGCGTAGACGGCAGAGGTCCAGTCGCTTGCCGAGCCGTTCTCCGTGCGCATGGGGGCGTTGAGGTAATCGTAGCGGTACTCCGCCCCTGCCGTGAGCAGGTTCTTCTGCGGCAGGGAGAATGTGCCCTTAAGCTGAGCGATAACTCTCTGCTGGTCGCTCTGGAGGTTACGCTGGCCGGCGAAGTAGGGGAAGTAGAGCGTGAAGTTACCGTTGGGGTCGTAGCCGTCGGTAAGTGTGGTGGCGGTGTACTCGTAGAAGTAGGCGTGCTTGTTCCAGTCCACGTCGAGGGTGAGGGCATCCGTCTTGTTTATCTTCCACTTGCCGCCCGCGGAGGCGTTGGCGTTGCGGTACATGAGGTCGTAGGTGTAAACGTCACAGCTGGGGTGGGTGCCGTTTCGCGGGCGCATTATGCTCTTGTGGTTATACATCCCCTCGGCGTACAGCTCCAGCTTCTCCATGGGGGTGTAGGTAAGTCTCTCCTTGAGCTGCCAGCTCGTGAACTTGCTCACTGTCATGTTCTTGGAGTCGGTGAGCACCTGCGCCTCGGCGTATTCCTGGCTCGTGTTACGCCAGCCATCGGTGTGCTGGAGCTGGAAGTTGGTGGTGCTGGTGACCTTGCCCAAGCTCCAAGCCACGGTATTGTGCTGCCGCGCGTCGTTGTAACTGCCGTATCGGGTGGCGTTGTCTAAGAAGAGCCCCTCGCTCTGGTGCTTGCGGGTGATTATGTTCACCACCCCTGCCATGGCGTCGCTGCCGTACAGGGCAGACTGCGCGCCCTTCACTATCTCTATGCGCTCTATGTCCTGGGGGTCTATGAGGCTGAGGTCGTTCTCACCTCCCACGTCGCCGTGTATGCGCTTGCCGTCTATCAGCACCAAGATATAGCTGTTGCCTAAGCCATTCAGCTGCATCTGGCTGCCCATATCGCCCTCGTTGAAGGCAAACGACGCGGTAAGGCCGCCCAGTATGTCCTCAAGCGAGCGCCCGCCATAGCTCTCGATGGTCTTGCGTGAAATCACCTCGGTCTGCACAGGGGCATACTTCAGCAGATGCTCCGTGCCGGTACCCGTAACCACCACTTGACGCAGTGTGTCAGTCTCTTCCTGCGCCCATAGGGGAGCAAGACACACGCCCGCCACACAGGCGAGCAAAGTAATCCTTATATTGTCTGTAACCATAAGTTTGCGGCTCCATATCCTGGGAGCATATCGCTACCTTCTAAGAGACGTGGCAGGTCTTCTGGCTTTCCACAGAACCGACGCCTTCCCCGGACCGTGTCCGAGTGACTTGTTTGTCAGTTCCATAATGTGGATTACAGCTGCAGGAACAGCTCAGGTCTTTCACCTGATTCCCTTTCATCCCAAGTGCGCGCACACCCTTGTGCTGCTACCGGGATTACCAAATCCAGCGCAAAGGTACGAATGTTTTACCGTTCTCCAAAGGGAAACGGCTCTTTTTTTAGATATACAACCCTTAGTTAAGGCTGTAGCTGCCCCTGCGGCCAGTTTACGAGGTAAACCTTGCCGGTGGCGCGGGTGAAGGCGGTATATAGCCAGCGGAAATAGTCGGGCGAGAGCATCTCGGGGGTGACGTAGCCTTGGTCGATGTAGACATGCCGCCACTGTCCGCCTTGCGCCTTGTGGCAGGTGACGGCGTAGGCATACTTTACCTGAAGGGCGTTGTAGTAGGGGTCGTTCCTCACCTTCTCCATGAGTTTGCGGCGGTTGTGTATGTCGGGATAGTCGGCGCAGACGCTCTGGAAGAGCCGCAGGCCCTGCTCACGGGTTAGGGAGGGGGCTTCTGCTTGAAGTGCGTCAAGCATAAGGGTTACCGTTATCTCCTGGTCGTCGTAATCGGGGAAGCGGAGGGTAGCGTCCACGAAGCGGAAGCCATGGAGACGGCGTTCTCCCCTGGAGCGCACCACGACGGCTATGTCGCCATTGGCTATGAATGGTGTGGAGGCGTCTGACAGCCGTTCTGTCCAGTAGTAGTTGTTGCGTGCCACTATGAGTTGGTCACCGGGTACCAGTTCCTCCTCATAATATAATATCCGTGCCCGTATACCATTATTATATATATTAGCCCTCTTATTGCTGCGTGTGACCACTATGGTCTGGTCTCTGCCCACGCGGGAGTAACTGTCCTCGAGAGCCTCTATAAGCTCAGACCCTGGCAGGGGACACACATCGGGGAAGCCCTGGACCTTTATCTTGGGGAAGAGCGCGAACTGCCCCTCGGACAAGAGAGTGCGCAACGCCGTGGCGTTCCACAGGATACCCGACTCGGAGGCTTGCCTCACCACCTCCGTAAGCTCGGCATGGCGGACCGTGAGACATTGGGCTTGCAGGGCTTGTATGTCGAGGGCGGGGCTGATAACCTGACCCACGGGTGGCAGCTGAGCGGTGTCGCCTACCAGCAACAATCGGCAGCCCACGGCGGAATACACATAGCCGACGAGGTCGTGAAGGAGGTCGCCCGTGCCGAAGGAGGCGGAATTGTAGGCGTCGCTCCCTATCATCGAGGCCTCGTCCACTATGAAGAGCGTGTCCTTGCTCTTATTGAAGCTCGGATAGAAGCCCTTCATCTCTGGCGAGAACTCGCGCTGGCGATAGATCTTACGGTGTATGGTGAACGCCGGCGAGGAGGAGTAGAGCGAGAAGACCTTGGCGGCGCGTCCCGTGGGGGCCAGTAACACGACGGGCAACTGCAACTGGTGCATGGCGCGCACGAGAGCGGCAAGCAGGGAGGTCTTGCCTGTGCCTGCATAACCGGTGAGCAGAAAGGCTTCCCTCTCGCCCTCGGACGTGATGAATTCCGCCCACTGGCGTGCCACATCTGCTTGCCTGGAGGTAGGCTGATGAGGGAAGTTATCGAGTATCAATGACTGCAATGTGCTTTTTATCATAGTAGGAGGCGAAAAAAAACCCTAAAAGATGGGAAATGTTATTTATTTATTTTACTTTTGTAGCACGAATATACAAAAAAAACTCAAAAAGGGAACCATGAAAAAAATAATTAATGTTATTCTTGGCCTGTGTGTCCTGGCTATGTTGTTCATCTGCTATCGCAGTATCGCTGACCAACAACAGTTTGACGCTGACGTGAAACAGCACGAGGCCGACGTGAAAGCCCGTCTCATAGAGATTAGGGATGCCGAAGAGGCCTATAAGGCCCAGATGAACGAGTATTGTGGTAACTGGGACTCGCTGATCACCTTCATTAACGAGGGCTCGCTGCCCACTATCCGTAAGGAGGGAACCCTCTCCGACGACCAGATGGAGAATGGTCTGACGGAGGCTAAGGTGGCTGAGATACTACACCGTGGCAATGAGGCGGAAATCAAGGAGAACGGGTTGGAGGGCTTCGTCCGCGATACGACGTGGGTGAACCTGAAGGATTCGTTGTACGGTCCCGACTACGATGCGAGCCAGATCTGCTACATACCCCACTCAGACGACAACGGTGGTGAGCCGAAGCAGTTCGACCTGCTTGCGGTGTGGATAAAGACGAAGTCCGATGCCATAATCGCCGTGATGGAGTGCAGTGCCGAATACAGCACATACATGGTGGGAGAAAGCAAACAATGGAAGCGTGAGGTTATCAACCGTACAGAGACCGCTGAAAGCCAGGGTAATTTCCCGGGACTGAAGATTGGCGATGCCAGCCTCTCGTGGAATAACAATGCCGGCAACTGGGAATAACGTATTGCAGAACAAAAGAATGTCCATCCGCATCTCAACGGATGGATTTTCTTTTTATGCCCTCAAGGGGTGGCGGCACTACTGCGTGGGCGAGGATGAGAACCTGTGCGTGAGGCTGGATGAGGAGTTGGCGAGACTCCAGCAACTGAAGGCTGACTACGATGAGGTCTCATTGTTGGCAGACTACCCCTCTACCCGTGTACCCTTGGATGAGTTCCGTAGCGAGCACGAGCAGTCAGTTTATCGCCTGACGTTCGGCGAGGATAGCCTGCAAGGCTTGAGCATAAGGCATGAGGTAATAGCTGCCTTGGATGTGGTGGAACTCTTTCCTGTGAATACCGAGGCGCTGGACGTGGTGAGGAAGTATTTCCCGCAGGTTACGGTAAGTGGATTCTATGCTTGGACGGTGGAGGAATGCCATGCGGACTATAAGAGGCATGGCGGCGAGAACGCTAAGCGCCTCTATGCCTCCACCGAGGGCGAGGAGTTGTTCCTTTGCGTTTTCTCCGACAGTGGGTTGGCGTTTGCCAACAGTTATACAGATCGGCAACTTAACAACAGACTATATTTCGCCTTGCAGGTGTGGAAACTGATGGGTATGGACCAGGAAAAGGATACGCTTGTGTTGCGGGGCGAGGACAGTGATTTGGCGGCGTTGCTGAGGAGATACATACGAAACGTGGAATGCGTATAGTATCGGGGAAATACAGAGGCAGGCAGTTCGACGTGCCCCATTCGTTCAAGGCCAGACCCACCACAGATTTTGCCAAGGAGAATCTCTTCAATGTCCTGCGTGGATACATAGACTTCGAGAGCGGACCAGAAGCAATGGATTTGTTCGCAGGCACAGGAAGCATTACCTTAGAACTGCTTTCACGGGGTTGCATCCGTGTTGTATGTGTTGAGAAAGACGGTCTGCACTATAGCCTGATAACCAGTTTCCTCGATAAGTTGGGCGATAGCCATTGCTTCCCCGTCAAAGCCGACGTGTTCCGTTTCATAGCCTCTTGCGGTGAGAAGTTCGACCTCGTGTTTGCCGACCCGCCATACTCCTTGCCCAATCTGCACGATATACCCGACATAGTGCACAGTCACGACTTGTTGAAGCCCGACGGCTTGTTCGTGCTGGAGCACGGAAAAGGGGATGATTTCTCGTCTCATCCCCTTATTGTCGACCACCGCCGTTACGGCAGTGTGCATTTCTCATTCTTTAAATGGTGAGAGCGCTTTAGAAGCGGCCTCCGCCACCGCCGCCTCCTCGGCCACCGCCGCCGAAGCCTCCGCCACCTCCTGGAGGCGGGCCACCGGGACCACCACCGCCAGGTCCCATCATACCCCGTGCCTCCTTGTTGCCTAAGAGGTTGAGCCTGTAGATAAGGTGAACCATGAAGTAGCTGTTTATGGCGTTCGTGTACGAGTCACTACGCATTGTGGCTGAAATGGCGCGGCTGATGTTGGAGCGCTGGTGCAATATGTCGTACCACTGCACGCTCACCGTGAGGTCGTGGCTCCCGAGCCACTGTTTAAGACTTTGGCTGAGCTGGGCGTTCCATATTAGCTCGTCGGTGTTCATGCTCTCGTCGCTGTAGCCGCGGCGGCTTTGCATGGAGATATCGCTGCTGAAGGAGAGGTTGAATGCTGTGGTGAACGTGACGTTGCCCCCATAGTTGAACGTCCACGTATCAAGGTTGGCGCTCGTCTGCAACTTGTTGCGGGCGTGCTGATAATTGAGCCCGCCCTCCAAGCCGATATCCAGCGAATAGTCCTGATTCATGCCATAGTCGTCTCGGTAATTCAGGCGCACCGTCTCGCTTACATTGGAAGTCTTCGTAGTCGACTGCGCCAGGTCCATGCTCTTGAACAGCCCGTTCAGGTCTATGCCTCCGTTCTCCCCGCTTGTGAGGTAGCGACGCGACTCGTCTGTGAGGTCGCTGCTTATGTATCCCACGCTGTTGGTGTAGCGCAGGTTTGAGTTGGAACTGAGGTTGAACTTCTTAAGTTCCCCCAACGCCGTGTTGAACATCACCATGCCGCCCATGTTCCAGTTGCCGTCTATGTTCATCGGTCGCTGGTATTTCGCACCGCTCTGTGTGTCATAGATGGTCGCGTTCTCTATGGAGCGCCGTGTTATGTTTCCATTGAAGTTGAGCGCCCAGCCGCGTTGTTTGTCAGGGTTATATCCGTTATAGAAGGCGAAGAAGTTGTCGTTCCATGAGCTTTGCAGGCTGGCGTTACCGGTGGAGATGTTCAGAGGGTCGCTGGAGTCAATCACCTCTATCAGGTTTGTCATCGAGGGTTGCGACATACCTCCGTTGTAGCGCAGGCGCAACTGGCTGGTGTTATTTATCTTCCAGCGCATGTCTATGCGCGGCGCCCAGTTCTGGGTGTGGCGCGTTATGGTCGTGTCTATGCTGCTTTTTGCGTAGTCCATGTGTGTGGTCTGCGGCTGATAGCTCACTCCTGCGTTCAGTTGCAGTTGTTGCCCGTTCTCGAATTTGTTGGAGTAGCGCAGCATGAGTGTGGCGTCTTGGTTCAGTTCCTTATATGTCGCATACTGCGAGTTCTGCATGTCCTGCACCAGCGTGAGAGCGTCTATGCCGGCTATGTTGCCCGTATAGAGGTCTTCAGCGGTGTAGTCATAGATGCCCATGCGTTCCAGTTCTTCCGCCAAATCCTCGTAGGTGTACATTGTCTTGTTCTGGTCCTGATAGCGGCGCTGCACCTGATAGCTCATTTGCAGGACGGCACCTGCAAACACAGGCTCGCTGTAGCTTAGGCGGCCTTGGTAGCTATAGTTCTCGCTTGGGGAGAAAGTGTTCTGGTAAGTCGCTGTCTTTGAGTTAGTCTGGTAATAGTTCACCAGCGAGCGGCTGTAAGAGTTGTTGTCGCTCTTGCTGTACGCCCCGTTCACGTCCAGGGTGATGTTGCGTCCCGCTTTCCCCAATTTGCGGTTTATCTGCAAGCGCGCGTCCCCGCTGTTGCTGTTGGCGTCGCTGGTGGAGTATCGGTCGTTGGCGTTCACGCGTATGCTGTCCTTGTCGTCAAAGTCTTCATATTCATTCAATGGGTCTTCCATGCCGGCATCGTATGGGTCGCTGTTGAAGGTCGCCGATAGATTATGGGCATAGCTGTCGCTGTTGCTGTGGGAGAAGTTCGGGCGGAAAAGGATGTTGGTGAGCGAGTCAATTTGCCATTCGAAGTGAAGGTTGGCATTCACGTCCGTAGAGTGGGTTATGCTGTGGCTCAGGGAGTTGCTGAATGTGCTTGTGGAACTGGTCAGGAAGGTCTCGCTGTTGCTCTTCGTGTCTGTGGTGCTCTTTGTGCTGCTGTAGCGCACGTTGCCGCCAAGGCGCAGGTAGCCGGCGTCACCCTCTTTCTTCCCGTTGTCCCACACTATGTTCAGTCCTGCCATGTTGCTGGTGGTTATGCCACCGCCTCCTCCACCCCCGAAACCACGTCCGCCGCCGCCAGGGAAGCCGTTGTCATTCACGTTGTTACGGCTGCCTATGAGAGAGAACTGGAAACTGTCGGAAAAGCGGTTAACGTTTGCTTTCAGCGAGTAGCGGTCCTTTGTGCCACCCGCCACGTCGGCGTTAATGAGCCAGCCTTCCTTCATTCCCTTCTGCACTGCCAGGTCGAGCACCGTCTCCTCCTCCCCGTCGTCTATGCCCGTAATGCGTGAGTAGTCGCTCTGCTTGTCATACGATTTTATTTTCTTCACCATCTTCGAGGGGAGGTTCTTCATCGCCATCTTTGTGTCGTTGTCGAAGAATTCCTTTCCCTCCACCATTATCTTGCTCACGGTCTTGCCGTTGATGGTTATTGTGCCGTCGTCCGACACCTCCGCTCCAGGCAGTTTCCTCACCAGTTCCTCCAGGGTGGAACCCTCTGGCAGGCGGAAAGCCTCGGCGTTGTAGACAAATGTGTCCTCCTTCATCTCCACCTGCGCCATCTTGGCGGTCACCTGAGCCTCGCGCATCACTTTAGCGTCTTCCTGCAGGGTTATGGTGCCTAAAGCCACGTCGCGGTTGTTCTTGCTGAGAGTCACATCTTTATATTGAGTGGTGTAGCCCATATAGGAGAACCGTACCAGATAGCTGCCAGGCTTTGAGGTGGTGATGCTGAATCGCCCGTCGGTGTCGGAGGCCACGCCCGTCACTTGCGTGCTGTCCTTGGGGTTAAGTAACACTACCGCCGCTCCTGGCATAGTCTCGTTGAGCACACCGTCCATCACGGTGCCGCTGACGGTGAACTTCTGCGCCATTGCCACTGCGCAGCCAGCCAGCAGCATCGCCATCATTGCATATATTCTTCTCATCGCGTTCCTCTCCGCTGTTTCTCGTGTTTGGGGATTATACTTAGCTTTTGACGTTTTCAGTGTAAGTAGGTTTAACTGCCAAGTGACAAATTTAGCAATTTATTTCCGTTCTGGCAAGCTATGCAGGACGGAATAGTTTATCAGAGTACAAGTGAGAGCGTGCCCCCTCTACCTTAATCACCATGGAAACCTGGCCTTACGACATATAGAAATTTATAGAACGACGCATAGACTCTTCGGGAACAACACATAGAAACTCAGCAAAAGTCTGCAGTGACCTTGGCAAAAGAGCGGTAGAGAGGAATTCCTACCTATCCCCTTCGACATCGCATATTGCTGTTAGCGATGTCTTTTTTCTTTCGGTACTTTGCGGCTCTTAACATATATTTTCCTATCTTTGCGGATACTAACTACAAAACCAGACTGCCTATGTAACATAAAAGACAAAGGACATACAGATAAAAAGCGTTAGCTTGCATTCTTGTTTCCAATAAATCGCCAATTTAGAAGCACACGAGAAGTAAAGCCGATGCTCACGCTGAATGCGTGGGCTTTTACTTGGATATGTGTGCACGGTGTTTGGCGATACCTTTGGAAACGTAGACGAAGTTATAGGTCCACGTTTTTTTATTGTCCCCCATCAGAACCTTTAGGACCAACAAACATGTAAAACGCATAAACATAAATAATTAAAAGAGTATGAAACACAAAATGTTATTGTTAATGGCGCTTGCTTGCGCTTTCTTTGCCTTTACGGCGTGCTCAGACGATGATGAGAATAGTCCACAAGGTAACTACAAAGGTCATGACTACGTTGACTTGGGCTTAAGCGTGAAGTGGGCTACATGCAACGTGGTGCAAGCTCCCCGTCGGAATATGGCGATTATTACGTTTGGGGCGAGACCAGTACGAAATCATCCTACACAAGCGAAAACTGCGCCACTTGGGGGAAGAGCATGGACAGCATATCGGGCAATGCGAGCTACGATGCGGCGAGAGCCAACTGGGGCGGCTCATGGCGCATGCCCACAGCGAGTGAGATATATGAGCTGATAGACAAATGCGAAAAAGAATGGACGACCATGGACGGTCACAATGGCTACAAGGTTACGGGACCCAACGGCAACAGCATCTTCCTTCCCGCGGCTGGCTGGCGCGGCGGGACGTCGCTCTACGATGCTGGAGACTATGGCGGCTATTGGAGTTCCACGCCCGACGAGAGCGACACGCGAGGTGCGTATAGCCTCTACTTCAACAGTGGCAACTTCCTTAGGTACTGGAAATACCGCAACTACGGCTACAGTGTGCGCCCGGTCTCAGACTAAAAAGCGAAGCGCATTTGATTCATTAGCGTCGGGCATTCAAAGCCCGACGCTTTTCTTTTCATGTAACTTACGCCTCAGAAAGTTAAGTTAAGAGGCAATGGTGTGTTAAGTACTCACGCGATGGTGTGTTAAGTACTCACGCGATGGTGTGTTAAGTACTCACGCGATGGTGTGTTAAGTACTCATACGATACTAGCATGGTAAGAGCGTGTGTCAAAATGTAATTCGTAGAGTTTATCTTCGATGAGGGCTTTGCCGTTCGCAAGCAGTCCGAGCGCCAGAGGCGCTCCACAGTGGTAGCCGAGGGCCTTCACGGCCCTCGGTAAAGGAACGAGTAGGGAGTGAGTGCCAGAGGTACTCAAGATATTAAGATAGTGTGTGTTAGCAGGTATGTTGAGTACCTCTGGCACTCTTTCTCCTTTCGTACCTACCCCGACGGTCTAAAGACCATCGGCTAACCTTGTGGAGTGGCTCCGCCACTCGGACCGCTTACGAATTTATATTGTGCCACACACTCAATCGTTACCGCACGAACTAAGCCTCCTTACCGCACTGATTCAGGCTAATCAGTGCGGTGACTTCGGAGAGGTGGTGCGCTGATTCGGGGAAGGCGGAAGAGTATCCATGTGACCTTGCGAAACTTTTCTAATCCCGTTTACCATGCTTCTGGCGCTTAATATTTATCGTTTTTTCTTTGAAGTAAAGGCTTTTCTCTCTACCTTTGCTGTAAGTATATGGAAAAACAAGAAGTAATAATAAGTGACAGCATCGGCAAAAGCGTTGGCGATGCCGTCGGTGCCGTGGAGCACGACCGCCTTTTTGTGCTTACCGACGAGACCACTTTGCGGCTTTGCTGGCCTTTGGTGAAAGACGTGCCCTGCATGGCGCAAGCAAGCGTGATATGCATTCCCCCAACAGACGAGAACAAATCCCTCGCCTCGCTCACCCACGTGTGGACCGAATTGCAGAGGGGAGGAGCCACACGCCACTCACTGATGGTGAATCTGGGAGGCGGCATGGTGACTGACCTCGGGGGCTTCGCCGCCAGCACGTTCAAGCGGGGAATCAGCTACGTAAACGTGCCCACTACGTTGCTCTCTATGGTGGACGCCAGCGTGGGAGGAAAGACGGGCATAAACTTTGGCGGGCTGAAGAACGAGATAGGAGTGTTCAACTGCGCCCGCAGCGTGATTCTCGACGCTGTGTTCCTGCGCACGAGCGATATGCCTGGTATTCTCTCAGGCTATGCCGAGATGCTGAAGCACGGGCTTATAAGCAATGTGGAGAACTGGGCGGAGCTGCTGAACTTCGACTTCCAGAAGATAGACTACCGCCACCTCACGCAGATGGTGGGCAAGAGCGTGGCTATAAAGGAGAGAATCGTGGACGAGGACCCTCTGGAGCATGGAATCCGCAAGGCGCTCAACCTTGGGCATACGGCAGGGCACGCATTGGAGTCGCTCGCCCTGGCCGAGGAGCGCACCGTGCTTCACGGTTATGCCGTGGCTTGGGGGCTGGTGTGCGAGCTTTACCTGAGCGCCAAACGACTTAACTTCCCCAAGGACAAGCTGCACCAGACCCTGCGCTTCGTGAAGGAGCACTACGGAACTTTCGCCATAGACTGCAAGGAATATGACCGCCTTTACGACTACATGACCCACGACAAGAAGAACACCGCGGGGAGGATAAATTTCACCTTGTTGGCGGACATTGGCGACATACGCATAAACCAGGCGGCGGGGAAAGAGGAGATAATGGATATGCTCGACTTTTTCAGGGAGAGCTGAGACTCATATAAACTTTTATTACTATGAACAACACCACCAAGAAACTATGCCTCTCGCTGCTGCTGGCAGTGGGGACAGTCGCTGGGGCGAACGCCCAGAATCCTATTTTGCCAGAGTTCCATGCCGACCCTGAGGTGCTCTATTCGCACCAGACGGGCAAGTTCTACATCTACAGCACCACCGACGGGGCTGCGGGATGGGGAGGCTACTATTTCACAGTCTATTCCAGTCCCGACTTAGCCCACTGGCAAAACGAGGGCATCATGCTCGACCTCGCCACCAGCCAGGTCTCGTGGGCAAGCGGCAACGCCTGGGCTCCCTGCATAGAGGAGAAGCGGCAGGCTGACGGTACATATAAGTATTATTTCTACTTCAGCGGGCAAGATACCGAACGTGACCGCAAGAGCATAGGCGTGGCTGTGGCGGATAACCCCGTGGGTCCGTTCACCGACCTTGGGCATCCCATTGTTTACGACCGCCCTGAAGGCGTGAGCGGCGGGCAGCAGATAGACGTGGACGTGTTCACCGACCCCGTGAGCGGCAAGAGTTACCTCTACTGGGGCAACGGCTATATGGCAGGAGCTGAGCTAAGCGACGATATGCTAAGCATAAAGCCGGAGACCGAGACTGTTCTCACGCCCGCCGGGGGCTCGCTGCAAGACTACGCTTTCCGTGAGGCGACATACGTGTTCTACAGGGACGGGAAGTATTATTTCATGTGGAGTGTCGACGACACAGGAAGCCCGAATTATCATGTGGCATACGGCACGAGTTCCTCTCCCCTCGGACCCATAGAGGTGGCTGCCGACCCTATTGTGCTTATCCAGGACGCTGACCAGGAAATATACGGCACCGCCCACAATAGTGTGCTTCAGTTGCCAGGAACGGACGAGTGGTACATAGTTTATCACCGCATAAACAAGAATTACCTTTATCCCGAGCCCAACGGACCTGGTTATCACAGGGAGGTGTGCATCGACAAGATGGAGTTCAACGACGACGGCACCATACACCGCGTGGCTCCCACACAGTCGGGAGTGGCTCCGGTGAGAGTGGCACGTGAGGCAGGAAACCAAGAAAACGCGAATATGATAGACGAGATTCTCAAACACAACGCTGCCTTCGTCGAAGGCAAGGCTTACGAGCCATTCATCACCAGCAAGTATCCCCGCATGAAACTTGCCGTGCTCTCCTGCATGGACACGCGGCTCACCGAGCTGCTGCCTGCCGCCTTGGGCATCAGGAACGGCGACGCGAAGATGATAAAGAATGCGGGAGCACTTGTCATGGACCCCTTCGACAGTGCCATGCGCAGCCTTCTTGTGGGCATCTACGAGCTTGGTGTTGAGGAGGTTATGGTGATAGCCCACACCAATTGCGGCGCTTGCGACATGAGTGGCAAGGAGATGAAGCACCTGATGGAGGAAAGGGGAATAAAGAAGGAGACCATTGCCGCGGTGGAGAAAAACGGTGTGGACCTCGACGCTTGGCTGGAAGGTTTCCACGACACCGAGGCTTCCGTGCGCAAGACCGTCGAGAGCATCAAGAACCATCCCCTCGTTCCCGAAGGCGTGAAGGTCTACGGCTTTATCATCGACACCACAACGGGAAAGCTCACTGCTGTAGAGTAAGCCCCCTCCCTGTCACAGCAGGATTATGCCCGCAATGGCGCAGAGCACAATGATGAGTATGGGGTTCATCTTGTAGACGCGCTGGGCGAAAAAGGCGAACAGGAACAGGGCTATGCTGATGAGGAACTGCCAGAGGCTCTCGCGGGGCGAGCCGAAATTCTCGCTTGTCATAAGGCACAGCGAGGCTGCAAGCAGCAGGCCCACAACGGCAGGGCGTAGTCCGCGGAACACATTCTCTATCACGGGGTGGCTCTTGTACTTCATCAGGAACCGGCTTATCAGCAGCATGAGAATGAAACTGGGTAGCACCACGGCAAACGTGGCTGTGGCGGAGCCAATCACTCCAGCCCAGGGAGCGAAACCCGCATTGGTGAGGCTGGTATAGCCCACGTAGGTGGCGGAATTGATGCCTATGGGTCCCGGGGTCATCTGCGATATGGCCACTATGTCGGTGAACTGCCCCATCGACATCCAGGCATGTGCCGTTACCACCTTCTGCTGAATGAGGGAAATCATGGCGTAACCTCCGCCGAAGCCGAAGAGGCCGATTACAAAGAACGTGAGGAACAATTGTATGAGCAAGGCTATCATTTCGCTTCCTCCTCCTTTCCCTCATGCCTCATGCGGCCCCAGGCATAGCCTCCCGCGCCAGCCAATATTATCACGTAGACCGGATTGAAGCCGAGCAACCAGATGAGCAGGGCGCTCGCTATGGGAATCCATATCGTGTAACGGTTCACCTTTGCCGTTTTTGCCATCTTGAAGACGGGAGCGGCTATGAGGGCCACTACGGCGGGTCTTATGCCGCGGAACATGCGCTCCACCACGGTGTACTCCCTGAAATGCTGGAAGAGCAGGGCTATCAGCAAAATGATTATGAAAGAGGGCAGGGCAGTCCCTAAGGCGCAGAGTATTGCCCCGCGCACGCCCCGTGTCTTGTAGCCGATGAAGATGCTTATGTTGATGGCGAAAATGCCCGGGCACGACTGGGCGACCGCCATCAGGTCCATTAGCTCCGCCTCGCTCACCCACCGCTTCTCCTCCACCACTTTCTGCTGGATTAGCGGTATCATGGCATAACCCCCTCCGATGGTGAAGAGCCCTATGCGGAAGAATGTGGAAATCAAATCGAAATACATTATGCCGGAGATGTGTTACAACTATTTTCCCTCTATCCACTTGCGGGCGTTCACAAACGCCTCCACCCATGGAGTAATCTCGTCGTTCTGCCTTTCACGCGGATACCAGGCGCACTGCCACGGGAATATGGCACGCTCCAAGTGGGGCATTATTGCCAGGTGGCGTCCGTCGGGCGAGCAGATGGCCGCACAGGAAAAGTCGCTGCCGTTGGGATTGGCGGGATACCCGGCGTAAGAGTAGCGTGCCACTATGTTATGCTCCCCTTCCGCCCCCTGTAGGCTGAACTTGCCCTCGCCATGCGCCACCCAGATGCCGAGGCGGCTGCCGCTCAGCGAGCCGAACATCACGCTCTTGTTCTCGGGAATGGTCACATTCACGTATTCGCTCTCGAACTTATGGCTGTCGTTGTGCAGCATCTTTGCCCCCTTGTCGCCAGTGAGCCCCAGCTCCACCATCAGCTGGCACCCGTTGCAGATGCCCAGCGAGAGGGTGTCCGTCCGTGCGTAGAAGCGGTCGAGAGCCTCCTTTGCCTTGGGGTTGAAGAGGAAAGCTCCTGCCCACCCCTTTGCCGAGCCAAGCACGTCGCTGTTGGAGAAACCGCCGCAGAACACTATCATCGAGATGTCCTCCAGCGTCTCGCGCCCCGAGACAAGGTCGGTCATCATCACGTCCTTCACGTTGAAGCCAGCGAGGTAAAGGCTGTAAGCCATCTCGCGCTCTCCGTTAGTGCCTTTCTCGCGTATTATCGCCGCATGTATTCCAGTCCTTTCCCTGCGGTCGGCGTTTATGCCATATTGGGCGAGAGAGCCGGTGAAGCCCTGCGGAAACTCCATCCTCAGGGGTTGCAGCTTATAATTCTGGTAGCGCTCGAGGGCTTTTTCGCCCTGTGTCTGGCGGCGGTCCAGCAGATAACTGCTCCTGTACCAGAGGTCGCGCAGGGAGTCTATGTCAAACGTCTCCTCGCGTTCCGCCAGCCTCACGCGCAGCTCTCTCTCATCAGTGGGAGAGCCTATTTCGCGGCACTGTGCTCCCGCCTCCCGCATGATTGCCTCGAAGCGTTCTTTATCCGCCTCGCTCACCTGCACCACCACGGCAGGGTTCTCGGCAAACAGCAGCTTTATTACGTCGCTCTCGCCAAGGCTGTCGAGGCAGACGCTCAGTCCGCCTTCCACGTTGGCGAAGCACATCTCCAGCAGACAGGTCACCAGCCCGCCTGCCGACACGTCGTGCCCCGCGAGTAGCAAGCCCTCGCGCACGCACTGCTGCACGGCGTTGAACGTGGCGCGGAACTGCCCCGCGTCTGTCACGGTGGGCACGTCGCTGCCCACTCTGCCAAGGCTCTGGGCAAAGGCTGAGCCGCCAAGGCGAGGCTTGTCGCCTGAGAAGTCTATGTGGTAGAGTGTAGACCGCACGCCCCTCGCCACCACCGGGCTCACCGTATGGCGCACGTCGCTCACCTCAGCTCCGCTCGACACTATCACCGTGCCGGGGCTTATTATCTTCTTTCCGTCGGGATATTGCTGGGTCATCGAGAGGCTGTCCTTGCCGGTCGGCACGTTTATCCGCAGCGCGCGGCAGAAGTCAGCCAGCGCCTCCACTCCGCGGTACAGCCTCGCGTCCTCGCCCCGCTGAGCGCGGCAGGGCCACATCCAGTTAGCCGAGAGACTTACGCTGTCCAGTCCTTCCGCCAGTTCCGCCCACACGATATTGGTCAGGCTCTCTGCCACCGACAGCACGGAGCCCCTCTCGGCGCTTGCCAGTCCCGCCCCAGGAGCGTGCCCCAAGGCGGTGGCTATTCCCTTGCGTCCACGGTAATCAAGCGCCACCACTCCACAGTCGGAGAGCGGCAGCTCTATCTCTCCCTGGCATTGCTGGCGCGCCACACGTCCCGTCACGCTACGGTCCACCTTGTTGGTGAGCCAGTCCTTGCACGCCACGGCCTCCATTTGCAGCACCTGCCTCAGATAGTCTTTCACGAGGGCAGCGTCGTAGGTCACGTCAGCGTAGAAGCGCTCCACCGTCTCGTCACGCATCACCGTCTTAGGCGAATGGCCGAACATCTGCGCCACGTCAAGATCAAAGGGCCTCGTGCCGTCCTCCTGGCGGAAGGCGAAATGTGCGTCGCCCGTTGTCTCGCCCACCACATAGAGCGGGGCGCGCTCCCTCTCGGCTATGCGGCGCACGTGGTCTATATGCTCCTCCTCTATCAGCAGCCCCATGCGCTCCTGGCTCTCGTTGGCTATTATTTCCTTCGCCGAGAGCGTGTGGTCGCCTATGGGCAGTTTCGTCATGTCTATGATGCCGCCGCACTCCTCCACCAGTTCGCTCAGGCAGTTCACGTGACCCGCGCTGCCGTGATCGTGTATGCTCACCACGGGGTTCACCTCTTCCTCGCAAAGCGCCCTCACCAGGTTGTTCGCCCTCTTCTGCATCTCAGGGTTGGCGCGCTGCACGGCGTTCAGCTCTATGCCGCTGCTGTACCGTCCCGTGTCCACCGACGAGACGCTGCCGCCGCCCAGTCCTATTCGGTAGTTGTCTCCGCCCACCACCACTATCTTGTTCCCCTTCCGTGGGGTGCGTTTCAGGCAGTCGCGCCGTGTGCCGTAACCCACGCCTCCTGCCAGCATTATCACCTTGTCGTAGCCATATTGCTCCCCCCTCTCCTCGTGCTCGAAGGTGAGCAGGCTGCCTGTGATTAGCGGCTGCCCGAACTTGTTGCCGAAGTCCGACGCACCATTCGATGCCTTTATGAGTATTTGTTCCGGGGTCTGGTATAGCCACTTGCGCACTGGCATCACGCTCTCCCACTGGCGCGCCTCGTCGTCGGGGCGCGGATAGCTGGTCATGTACACCGCCGTACCTGCCAAGGGCCACGAGCCCACTCCCCCGCCCATTCGGTCGCGTATCTCGCCCCCCGTGCCGGTAGAGGCTCCGTTGAAGGGCTCCACCGTGGTGGGGAAGTTGTGGGTCTCAGCCTTCAGGCTTATCACGCTCTCTATGTCCTTCACCGCGAAGTAGTCGCTCGTCGAGTGGTCCCTGGGGGCGAACTGCTCCACCACGGGTCCCTGCGCGAAAGCCACGTTGTCCTTGTAGGCAGAGAGTATGCGGTGGGGATTCTTCCTCGTCGTGCTCTTTATCATGGCGAACAGGCTCTGGGGCTTCTCCTCCCCGTCTATCACGAAGGTGCCGCCGAATATCTTGTGGCGGCAGTGCTCGCTGTTTATCTGCGCGAAGCCGAACACCTCGCTGTCGGTCAGCGGTCGGGAGAGCTGCCGCTCTATGTCGTGCAGGTAGGCTATCTCCTCGTCGCTCAGCGCCAGCCCCTCCTCCTCGTTATACTCCCGCAGGTCACTAATGTGCCTGATGGGGGCGGGCTTTATGTCCACGTGGAAGATGTCCTGCCCCAGCCCCTTGTACATGCGTTGCAGCATCGGGTCATATTCCGCCTCGGCTGATGCCACGGGGTGGTACTCCTCTATGCGGCTGATGCCCGTTAGCCCCATGTTTTGGGTAATCTCCACAGCGTTGGTGCTCCATGGGGTCACCATTTCCCTGCGGGGTCCCACGTAGTAACTGTCTCGCAGCTCACTCTCGTCCGCCACCGTAGCGTCGCCTAAGAGCCAGCGCAGTTTCGCCGTCTCCTCCCCCGTGAGGGGGCGCCCCGTCTCCGTGGCGACAATGTCATTTTCTCTCGTTCTGAAGAATGTTATAGTCATATTTTGCTGGTCCCCTTTCTCTTTCTACAACTCCCAGCCGAGGGCGCTAGCCCCCAGCACGGCGGCACTGGCATCGTCCAACTGGCTGACGAGAATCTTCGCCTTGCCGGCATAGCACTTCAGTATGTTCGCCTCGTAGGCGCGGCGTATGGGTTCCATTATCAGTTCGCCCGCCCGGGTGAGACCGCCGAAGAAGATGAACGCCTCTGGGGAGTTGAAGCAGGCGAAATTGGCGCAGGCGCGCCCCAGCATCTCCCCTGTGAATTCCATTATGCTCTTTGCCACCTCGTCGCCCTGCCACGCCGCCTCGCTCACGTGACGGCTCTCCAGCTCTTCCAGGGGTATCTGGCGCAGCAGAGTAGGGGTGTCGGTAGTGGTGAGTATCTCACGTGCCGTGCGCGCCACACCAGTGGCGGAACAGTAAGCCTCGAGACAGCCCCTGCGTCCGCAGCCGCACTCGCGCCCCCTGTGGGGCTCCACTATCACGTGTCCCAGCTCTCCAGCCAGTCCGTCGCTACCATACACCAGCTTACCGTCGCACACAATGCCGCTGCCCACCCCCGTGCCAAGCGTTATCATTATGAAATTACGCATGCCGCGGGCGGCTCCGTATGCCATCTCGCCTATTGCCGCGGCGTTTGCGTCGTTGGTCATCGCCACGGGAATGCCAAGCGCCTCGCTGAACATTCGGGCCAGCGGCACCACCCCGTCACCCCAGGGCAGGTTGGGGGCAAACTCCACGCAGCCGCTCAGGCGGTTGCCGTTTGGTGCCCCTATGCCCATGGCGCGGAGTTCCTCCATGCCACCCGTGTGGGAGATTATGGGCTGGAGAGCCTCCACGCAATCGCGCACATAAGTGGCGGGGTCGGGTCCGTGACCCTGCGTCTTCACGGAGGTCTGCGCCAATATTTCTCCTGCCTGGGAGACGATGCCGAACACCGAGTTCGTGGCTCCCAGGTCCAGGCCAAGAACGTAAGGTTTGTCTGTCTTATTCATATTCGTTGGATGTATCGTTTAGCGCAAAGGTACGAAATTAATGGAAAGGGGAGGCGTGAATGAGGAACAATTTTTGTACCTTTGCCATCTGGATATGTGGATAGAGCCGGTAAACGCCCTTGACGAGGCGGTGAGAGGACTGATAGTGGGGGTGGTGGCATCCGCCCCGATGGGACCCGTGGGTGTATTGACTGTGCAGAGAACCCTGAACAAGGGTAGGTGGTACGGCTTCGTGACCGGGGCGGGAGCGGCGCTGAGTGACATGATTTACGCCCTGCTGACGGGCGTGGGCATGAGCGTGGTGATGGACTTTGTGGAGAACCCGCGTGTTATGCACTGGTTGCAAATAGTCAGCTCCGTGGTGCTCTTCGCCTTCGGGCTGCACACCTACCGCAGCAATCCGCAGAGACGGCTGAGGCCCACGAGCGCGCGAAAGGGAACTCTGGCGAGAAACGCCTTCACTGGTTTTGCCCTGACCATAAGCAATCCGCTGATAATAGTGCTGTTCGTGGTGCTGTTCGCTCGGTTCGACTTCGTGGTGCCGGGTCACCCGCTGGAGCAGGTGGTGGGCTACGTGGCGCTGCTGACCGGGGCGTTGCTGTGGTGGTACGGCCTGTCGGCTGGCATAAACAAGGTGCGCTCGCACTTCGACGTGTCGGGCATAGTGTGGATAAACAGGACGATAGGCGTGGTGGTGATGGTGGTGTCGCTGCTGGCGCTGTATTTCACCATGCGCGGACGCTCGCTTTACTGACCGCCAGCCTAAAGGCAAGTGGTTACGACTGTTCAGCCCTCGGGGTCGAAAGAAGTTGGTACATTTGTATGATTGTATGATAATAGCGGAAAGCCTGAGGAAAGACAACGTGTGTGAGTATCTGCTGTATATGTGGCAGATGGAGGACTTGTTGCGCAGCTGCAATCTGGACGAGCGGCAAGTGGAGCGGGTGATAGTGAGGCGCCTGCCCCAGGAGGTGAGAGACGCGGAGAGAGGCTGGCTGAGAAACCTGATGGGCATGATGAAGGAGGAGGGCTGCCAGGAGAAGGGGCACGCGCAGGTGAACCAGGGGGTGCTGAGCCTGTTGGAAGACCTGCACCACGACCTGCTGAAGGGAGAGCGACACGCCGACTACCGGGCGGCTTACTACAGGGCATTGCCCGACATAGTGTTCCTGCGCGCCCACGGAAACATGGACAAAGGGGAGGTGGAGGTCTGCCTGGAGGCGCTCTACGGCATAATGCTGCTGCGGTTGCAAAAAAAGCCAGTGGCACGGGAGACGGAGAGGGCGATAAAACTGATAGCGGAGCTGATGAGGCAGCTGAGCGTGGCATACAAAGAAGAGAAAGAGGGAGTATGAACAGCGAGATAACGAGGCGGAGAACCTTCGCCATAGTGTCGCACCCCGACGCGGGAAAGACCACACTGACGGAGAAGCTGCTGCTCTTCGGCGGACAGATACACGTGGCGGGAGCGGTGAAAAATGGCAAGATAATGAAAACCGCCACATCGGACTGGATGGAGATAGAGAAGCAGCGCGGAATAAGCGTGACCACCTCGGTGATGGAGTTCGACTACGGGAGCTATAAGGTGAACATACTTGACACCCCGGGTCACCAGGACTTCGCGGAGGACACCTTCAGGACGCTGACGGCGGTGGACTCCGTGATAATAGTGATAGACGGGGCGAAGGGCGTGGAGACACAGACGAGGAAACTGATGGCTGTGTGCCGCATGAGGAAGACTCCTGTGATAGTGTTCGTGAACAAGATGGACCGCGAGGGGCGTGACCCCTTCGACCTGCTCGACGAGCTGGAAAAGGAGCTGCGCATAGGCGTGAGGCCGCTGAGCTGGCCAATTGGGCAGGGAGAGCGCTTCAAAGGCGTGTATAACATATACGAGAAGAGGCTGAACCTCTTCAAGCCCGACAAGCAGCACGTGACGGAGAAGGTGGAGATAGACATCAGCTCCGACGAGCTGGAAAGGCGGGTAGGAGAGGCTGAGGCGGAGAAACTGCGCGAGGACCTGGAACTGGTGGACGGGGTGTATCCCGCCTTTGAGGTGGAGACGTACCTTGACGCGCGGGTGGCTCCAGTGTTCTTCGGCTCGGCGCTGAACAACTTTGGCGTGCAGGAATTGCTGGACTGCTTCGTGGAGATAGCCCCCTGCCCGCGCCCGGTGAAGGCGGAGGAGCGCACGGTAACTCCCGACGAGGAGAAATTCACGGGCTTCATATTCAAGATAACAGCCAACATAGACCCCAACCACCGCAGTTGCATAGCCTTCTGCAAAGTGTGCTCGGGCAGGTTCGTGCGAGGCGCCCCTTACCTGCATGTGCGTCACGGCAAGACGGTGCGCTTCTCCAGCCCGGCGCAGTTCATGGCGCAGAGGAAGGAGACCATAGACGAGGCTTGGGCGGGAGACATAGTGGGACTGCCCGACAACGGAATATTCAAGATAGGCGACACGCTCACGGAGGGCGAGGAGTTGCACTTCCGCGGCTTGCCCTCGTTCTCGCCTGAACTGTTCAAGTACATAGAGAACGCTGACCCCATGAAGTCGAAACAGCTGGAGAAAGGCATAAACCAGTTGATGGACGAGGGCGTGGCGCAACTGTTCGTGAACCAGTTCAACAACCGCAAGATTATAGGCACCGTGGGGCAGCTGCAATTCGACGTGATACAATACCGGCTGGAGAACGAGTACGGGGCGAAATGCCGCTGGGAGCCAGTGTCGCTGTTCAAGGCGTGCTGGGTGGAGAGCGACACAGCTGAAGACATGGAAGCGTTCAAGAAACGGAAATACCAATACATGGCAAAGGACCGCGAGGGGCGGGAGGTGTTCCTTGCCGACTCTAACTACGTGCTTTCCATGGCGATGCAGGACTTTGAGCATATTAAGTTTCACTTCTCAAGCGACTTCTGAATGAACTGTGACATAGACATAAGAAACGCCGTTGAGACGATGAGGCGTGGGGGAGTGATACTCTACCCGACGGACACGGTGTGGGGCATAGGCTGCGACGCGACCAACGAGGAGGCGGTGCGACGTATCTACCAGATAAAGAGGCGGGACGACAGCAAGGCGATGCTCTGCCTCGTGGACTCGCCCGACCGCCTGCAACGCTATTTCCGCCAATTGCCAGAGGTGGCTTGGGACGTGATGGATTGCGCCGTGGAGCCGCTCACTCTCATTCTGCCAGGGGTAAGCGGGGTGGCTCCCTCGCTCATTGCAGAGGACGGGAGCCTTGGCGTGAGAGTGACGCGCGACGAGTTCTCGAGGCAGATATGCTACCGTCTGCAGCGCCCTGTGGTGAGCACGAGCGCGAACATATCGGGCTGCCCGAGCCCCGCGTGCTTCAGGGAGATAGCGCAGGAGATAATAGGGCAGATGGACTATGTGGTGCAGTTCCGCCGCGGAGACACCTCTAAGCACAAGCCCAGCGGCATAGTGAAACTGGGAGCGGACGGGACGGTGAAGGTGATAAGGAAATAGCACACGGAGAGAGAGTGGAGACATACGCAAGAGGAAGGGAGAAAAGGCACCGTGGCGCGATGGAACAGATGTTCGACAGACTGATTATCTGGCGCCGCCACTACTTCAAGGAAAAGCGTTTCATGCTGTTCCTCGCTCTCGTGGTGGGTGTGCTCACCGCCATGGCTGGCTTGCTGCTGAAATGGATTATAGAGAACATACGCCACCTGCTGACCAACCAATTTTCCGTGTCGGAGTCGAACGTGATGTTCCTTATATACCCCGTGCTTGGCATTTGGCTGACCTCCATCTTCACACGCCGTGTGGTGAGGGATAACATAAGCCACGGGGTGACGCAGATTCTCTTCGCCATAGCCAGAAAGCAGAGTTCCATAAAGGCTCACAACTGCTGGTCGTCGCTCATAGCCTCCGCCATCACCATAGGTTTCGGCGGTTCTGTGGGAGCCGAGGCGCCGATAGTTCTGACGGGGAGCGCCATAGGCAGCAATCTGGGTCGCCTCTTCCGCATGGATTCCAAGCAGTTGATGTTGCTGGTGGGCTGCGGAGCGGCAGGTGCCATAGCAGGCATTTTCAAGGCTCCTATAGCGGGACTTGTGTTTGTGCTGGAGGTGCTGATGATAGATCTGACCATGTTTTCGCTGCTGCCTCTGCTGGTCTCGTGCGTGACCGCGGCAGGCATAACTTTTGCGATAACCGGCACAGACACCATGTTTGACTTTGTGCTCGACGAGGGCTTTGCCGTGCAGCGCTTCCCAGCCTATATACTTTTGGGCATCATGTGCGGACTGGTCTCGCTCTACTTCACTCGCACCATGAACGGAATAGAGAACGTGTTCCGCCGCATGCAGGGTCCCTACACCAAGTTGGCTGTGGGAGGGCTGGCGCTCTCCATACTTATTTACTTGTTCCCCTCGCTTTACGGAGAAGGCTACGATTTCATAGAACTGCTTCTGCGGGGCAACACAGAGCAGGACTGGGGCACGGTTCTCAACCAGTCGCTCTTCTACGGGCACAACAACCTGCTTTTGCTCTACCTCGTGCTGGTTATTCTCTTCAAGGTTTTCGCCTCAGCCTCCACCAATTGCGCGGGCGGCTGCGGTGGAATATTCGCCCCCTCGTTGTTCTTAGGCTGCATAAGCGGTTTTGTCTTCTCTCGTGTATGGAATTTCTACGGTCTGTTCAACATAAGCGTGGTGGAAAAGAACTTTGCCCTGTTGGGCATGTGCGGACTAATGAGTGGTGTGATGCACGCTCCCCTTACCGGCATCTTCCTTATTGCCGAGCTAACGGGAGGTTACGAGTTATTCATGCCGCTGATGATAGTGTCCGTCTGCGCCTACTTGACAATAGTCTTTTTCGAGCCTCACAGCATTTATGCCATGCGCTTGGCGCGCAGGGGAGAGCTGCTCACCCACCACAAGGACCACGCTGTGCTTACCCTCATGTCGATGGATTCAGTGCTTGACCGTTACAGCAAGACACTGAACCCCGAAGATAATCTGAACGCGCTGATTCAGCAGATAGCTGGCTCGAAACACAATGTGTTCCCCGTTTCCGACGCGCAGCACCACCTGATTGGTCTTATTTCTATTGATGACATACGCCACCTGATGTTCCGCACAGAACTTTATGAGCAGTTCACCGTGGGGCAGCTGATGAAAAAGCCAGTGGCTCTGCTCTCCACCCACGATTCCATGGAGATAGTTGTGCGTACGTTCGGGCGCACTGGAGAGCAGACCCTGCCTGTAGCGGACTACGAGGGGCATTTCGTCGGTTTCATAAGCAAGTCGCGCGTCTTCACGCTTTACAGGCAAATGATGGCGGATATAAGTAACGAATAAACGGGAGGAGAGGTAGATGGAAAAAGAAGAATCTTTGAGAATAGTGTTCATGGGAACGCCCGATTTCGCTGTGGAGTCGCTGCGCTGCTTAGTTGATGCGAATTGCGATGTGGTGGCGGTGGTAACCATGCCCGACAAGCCGAAGGGCAGGCACCAGGATGTGCTCACTCCATCGCCCGTGAAACTCTTCGCCATGGAAAAAGGCATACCCGTCTTGCAACCAGAGAAGCTGAAAGACCCCTCTTTCCTGGACGAGTTGCGAGGCTACAGGGCTGACTTGCAAGTGGTGGTGGCGTTCCGCATGCTGCCGGAGGTGGTGTGGGCGATGCCTCGCTTAGGCACTTTCAATCTGCACGCCGCTCTTTTGCCGCAGTATCGTGGGGCTGCCCCCATAAATTGGGCTATCATAAACGGTGAGACGAGGACGGGAGTCACCACATTCTTCCTCGACCACGACATAGACACGGGAGTGGTGATTTACCGCGAGGAAGTGCCTATAAATGAGACTGACAACGCTGAGGACGTGCACGACCGCCTGATGCGCCTTGGTGCCAGGCTGGTGCTGAAGACGGTGAGAGACATACAGCACGGCTCGGTAAAGCCCGTTCCGCAGAGCCTTTTGGCTGTGGACGGTCCCTTGCGCCCCGCTCCTAAGATTTATAAAGAGACGTGTGAGATACGGTTCGCTGAGCATACAGTCGCCTCGGCATACAACTTCGTAAGGGGGCTTTCCCCTTACCCCGCCGCTTGGACCACGCTTGATGGCAAACAACTGAAGATATTCCAGGCAGCCAAATCAGATGAGCCTTGTGATGTTTCGCCAGGCGAGATGGACACGGACTGCCGCACATTCCTGCGCGTGGCTTGCACCGACGGCTGGCTCGACATTCTTTCCCTGCAATTGGAGGGCAAGCGCCGCATGCCTGTGGCGGACTTCCTCAGGGGCTATAACTGGCAATTGCGGTGAGCCAGCTCTTTTCAGTCCGCCAGGTATAGGTTGCGGTGTTGCGCCATTCGCCTGAGATTTATCAGGGCGTAGCGCATGCGGCCCAAGGCGGTGTTTATGCTCACGTTCGTAAGGCTTGCGATATCCTTGAACGGCATATCCTGGAAAAAGCGCAAAATCACCACCTCGCGCTGCGGTTCTGGCAGGAGGTCCACCATCATCCTCACGTCGCTAAGCGACTGCTCGCAAACCATTTTCATCTCGGCGTTCGGCTCGCTAAGCGCCTGGTTGTTCAGCAAGTCCATTTTCGTTTCTCCGTCCTGCCCCGTCAACTCGTTGCTCGTGGTGCGGAACGAACGCGTGCTGCGCTCCTGGTCTAATATTATGTTGCGGGCTATGCGAAGCAGCCAGGCGCCAAACTGGCCGCTCTCCTGGTAGTGTCCGTCGCGTATGGCCATGATGGCTTTCACGAATGTGTCCTGGAACACGTCGTTAGCCACGTCCTCGTTTCCTCCCACCATAAAACTGATATACTGGAACACGCGGTCCTGATTGTGAGCCAAAAGTGCGTCGAAAGCCTCATTATTGCCCTCTTTGTACATGCTAACCAACTGCTCGTCGGGAAGCGAAGAAAACTTCTCCATCTTTGTCGTAAATGCTTAACGTTTCTGGAGTAATGTTTCTCTTATAGGCAATATCGGTTTAATAGATTTATACTTAACGCCTACAAATTAAGGACTTTTTTCCTCCACTTCCAAATATTTCCGCTAAAAAAGTTCTTTTCCTCGCAATAATCATGCTATATTTGCGTTTATAAGACAAAAGAAAACATCAAGATTGCCTATGGATAAACTATTACTCCCGCTTTCCGCTCTAAAACTTTCTCCGCGAGAATCCACCCTCAGTTTCATACGCGAGTTCGCCCGCAACTATAACTATCAGCCGGGGATAAAGCCATGTTAGTCTCTCCGTCTCTCTTGGCAGCCGATTTCGGGAACCTCGAGCGTGAGATGCAGTGGTTTAATCAAAGTTCTGCCGACTGGCTCCATCTCGATGTGATGGATGGCGTGTTCGTTCCCAATCTTTCCTTCGGCTTTCCGGTGCTGAAGGCTGTGGCGCGCCTGTGCCGCCGCCCCTTGGATGTGCATCTCATGGTAGTCAGGCCAGATACTTATCTCGACCGTGTGGCTGAGTTGCCTGGGGTGAAGTTTTTCAATTTCCACTACGAGGCTGTTGAACAACCTGCCCAACTCATTCAGCGAGTGAGGGAGAAAGGATTGGGCACGGCGATAACGCTTAAACCCAAAACGCCCGTTGACGTGCTGTTGCCCCTGCTGCCGAGCCTCGATTTGGTTCTGCTCATGTCAGTCGAGCCAGGCTTTGGCGGCCAGGCATTCATTCCTGGCACGCTCGACAAGGTGAGCCGCTTGCGTGAGCTCCTGCGCCAGACGGGAGGTCACGCGCATATAGAGGTAGACGGTGGGGTCAATGGAGAGACTGGTCTCCAGCTGTCCCGCGCTGGGGCTGACGTGCTGGTGGCAGGCTCATACGTCTTTGGCGCGAAGGACCCCATAGCCGCTGTGGCTCAGCTGAAAACTCTTTAGTGTGGGGGCTGGCACTTTCCCTCTCTGGGCGCTGCTCACGGCTTCAGGCGTGGCGCTTTCTGCCTTTATTGGCGCTTGCCCTCTGCCGTTTCTCTTCTCTTTATTGTCGTTTCTCGTGCTTTCGTTGCTCGTAATGCATCGGTTGCGCTTGCAACTTCCGTTTTTGCTGCTTTCCTGTCTCTTCTTCCTGCTTGTGGGCTTTGTACGTGCCAGGGAGGGAGATTGCGACCTCTTGCCTCATTGGGTTTACGACGGAGCCGCCCGTCTCTTACGGAGTGCCATGGGCAGACTGCACGCTGTGGGTTTCCCTCCCGATGTCAACTCCCTGCTGGAGGCTATGCTCTTCGGGCAGCGGCAGGGCTTGAGCCGCGAGACATTCCAGCTATATTCCGACGCGGGGGCTTCCCACGTGCTTGCCCTTTCGGGGCTTCACCTCGGCATCTTGTTCGGTCTCTTCAATATTGTTCTCTTGCGGGTTTTATATAATGCCTGGCTGCGCTATGCTCTCTGTTCGTTAGGTTTGCTCCTCATGTGGGTCTATGTGGCTCTTACGGGCTTTCCCGTCTCTTTGGTTCGCGCCTCGGTAATGATGAGCCTGTTCCTCGTCTCGCAAATGCGGATGGGCGGCTCTAACTCGTGGCACACCTGGGGCTTGGCGGCTGTGGCGGTTCTTTTTGTCTCTCCATCCGCGCTGTGGAGCGTCAGTTTCCAGTTGTCCTTTGCCGCGGTGGCGGGTATCCTCGCGTTCTATAGCCCCCTGCGTGACATTATCTCTGTCCGCAATCCTTGGCTTCACTGGTTTTGGTGTGCCGTCGTGATGTCTCTCTCGGCGCAAGTGGCGACTCTGCCCCTTGTGGCGTATTATTTCCACCACTTCTCTCTTAGCTCTTTCTTTCTTAGCCCTTTCTACATCCTGCTCGCCACGGCGCTCATGTATTCTGCCTTGCTCGCTCTCGCGGTTGGTAGCTGTATGGTGTCGCCCGTTACCGCTTTGGCAGGCGCTCTCCACGGGCTTCTGCGTTTCGGCTCGCTCTTGCCAGGAGCTAAGGTGGAGCGTCTTTTCATCTCGCCTGCCCAGGTGGTGCTCTTCTATATGGCTCTTGTCTGCCTTTTGCCGGCTCTGCTTGCCGCACGCCCTCGCGTCTCCGACATGAATCCTCTTAGGCTCGTGCGTTTTTTGCGCCGTTGGCCCTATTTGGTGGCTTCAGTCGTGTGTCTCTCCCTCTCCCTTGTGCTATGAGGGGAGAGGGTGTCTCTTACATATTTAGCGTTCAGGGGTGATGCAAAGGTCCAGTTCGTGGCGAATTTTCTGCTTGTCGAGATTTTGGCCTATGAAAACTATCTTTTGCATACGGTCGCCGTACTTTTCGTCCCACTCCTGCGCCACGGCTGGGTTGCGCTGGAGCAAGTCCTCCAACTCGTCCTCCGGCATCGTGGCAAACCACTGTCCCGCATTCTTCAGCGACACTTGTTTGCCAGCCTGTTCGAAGAGGTAGCAAGTCTCCTCTTCCCCGCTGAAGTAGCAGATTCCCTTGGCACGGATTATATGCTCTGGCCAGCGGCGGGCTATGAAGTGGTCGAAGCGGGAGAGACTCATCGGGCGGCGGTTGCGGTACACGTAGGTAGAGATGCCGTATTCCTCCGCCTCGCCCTCCTCGTCATGGTGATGTTCGTGTTCGTGGTGGTGCTCGTGTTCGTGGTGATGATGCTCATGCTCTTCTTCTTCCTCCTCCTCGTGCCCCTCTATTTTCTCCACCCATGTGGCGGAGGTGGCAGTCTTGTCGAAATCAAAGAGATGGGTGTTCAGCAGTTTCTCAAACGGCACGTCGCAATAGTCGCAGCAGATAATCTCCGCCTTGGGCTGTAGCGAGCGTATCACCTGTCTCGTGTGCTCCAGCTCGTCGGGGCTTACCTCCGACGCTTTGTTCAGAAGAATCAGGTTGCAAAACTCTATTTGCTGTATCACCAGGTTCTCTATGTCTTCCTCGGCTATATGCTCCTCCAGTAGGTTCAATCCTCCGCGGAACTCGTCGCGCAGCCGCAGCGCGTCCACCACGGTCACTATGCAGTCCAGCTCTGGCAGCTGGCCGCCCACGTATCTCGGGTCAAGCGACGGCATGGAGCAGATGGTTTGCGCTATGGGGCCAGGCTCGCATATTCCGCTCGCCTCTATCACTATATAGTCGAAGCGCCCCATGGCTATTATGTCATGAAGTTGCTGCACGAGGTCCATTTTCAGCGTGCAGCAGATGCAGCCGTTCTGCAGCGGCACAAGCGAGTCGTCTCCCTGGCTCACTATGCCCCCCTGCTGGATGAGGCTCGCGTCTATGTTTACTTCGCCTATGTCGTTCACTATCACGGCAAAGCGTATGCCCTGCCGGTTCTTTAATATTCTGTTCAGCAATGTGGTCTTTCCGCTGCCAAGATAACCCGTGAGCAGCAGCACTGGTGTGGAATGTTTCATTGTATATTATCCTCTAATCCTTTCTTGTGGCTGCAAATATATGCATTTTTTCTTCCCATTGGAGGTTCTCCCCTCTAAAATGTTACCGCAAACGCTTGCCTCTGTCATTTATTTGCGTACTTTTGTAAGCTGAAGAAACTCGAGAGACGCTACAAGAATGACTGAAGCGAGTGAAAACCAAAGAGCCTGCGGGCAGGAAACGGGTCTGGCGCTCAGCCCCGAGGCGAGGGCTGCGCTGGAGCGGGTGCTTGCCTCTGCCACCCGTGTGGTGGCGACTTGTCACGTGAATCCCGACGGCGATGCCATAGGCAGTCTCACGGCGGTGGTGAGCCTCATGAAACGCCTTGGCAAGACTGCCGTGGGTGTGGTGCCAAATGCCTATCCCGACAACTTGAAATCTGTGCCGGGCAGCGATGCGCTGGTAGTATGCACGGGCAGGCGGGAGCAGGTGACCAGGCTGGTAGAGGAGGCAGACTTGCTTTTTTGCATGGACTATAACTCCTGCGACAGGGCTGGGGAGCTGTTGGCGGAGCTTATCTCCGCGAGCAAGGCTCCCAAGGTTATGCTCGACCACCATTTGCAGCCCGAGACTGGCTTCTGCGACATAGTGGTTTCCGAGCCGTCGTTTTGCAGCACTTGCGAGGTGCTTCTCAGGCTCATGAACACATTAGGTCTCTCTGCCTCGCTCACGGCAGAGGAGGCGGAAAGTATCTACATTGGCATGATGACCGACACGGGAGCCTTCTCCTACGCCAGCAGCCGCCCCGAGGTGTTCCAGTGCGTCATTCAGCTGCTACGCACTGGCATAGACAAAGACCGCATCTACAGCAACATCTACCAGACTTGCACCGAGGGCAAGCTGCGCCTCATGGGCTATATGCTTTATGTGAAGATGGAGCTCGTCAGGGAATCTCATGCCGCCATACTCACTCTCACCAACGAGGAGTACCGCCGCTTTCCCGTGAAGAACGGAGACACTGAGGGGCTGGTGAACCTCCCTTTGCAGATTTCGGGCGTGCGGCTCAGCATTTTCTTGCGCCAGGATACCGAGAACCCCTCCAAGATAAGGGTCTCCACCCGCAGCCTTGGCGACTTCCCCTGCAACCAGATGGCGGAGGAATTTTTCCGTGGCGGAGGTCACAAGAACGCAGCTGGCGGCTCGCTTCTCTGCACGATGGACGAGGCTGTGCTAACCGCTCGCAAGGCGTTGCGCAAATACCAGTCACTGTTGAATAACCCCCTTTGACACAATATATGTAATGAATATCCGTAAATATACTCTTTCAGCCTTGGCTCTCCTGATAGTGGCGGGCTTCGCCTTGTCGGCTTGTGACGACGACGAGACTTACGCCGAGCAGAAGGAGAAGGAACGCAAGGCAATAAACGCCTTCCTGCAGCGCGACCCTCTGGTGCTCACCGACGGAGGCGACGACACCCTGCTCTGCACAGGCAAGATAAAGGTGATAAGCGAGACTGTCTTCGAGGCGCAGGACTCCACCACAAATGTGGATGAGAACGAATACGTCCTTTTCAACAACTCGGGTGTCTATATGCAGATAGTTCGCCGCGGTCCGGGCGAGAAGCTGCAGAGCGGCGAGACAGCCACCATCATTTGCCGCTACTACGAGTATAACATCCTTGGCGACAGTCTGCAAACCACCGACATGACTTCCTATTACATCAATAATCCCGAAATAATAAGCGCCAGCAACAATTCCGGCACTATCACCGCCAGTTTCGACATCTCCAATGACCACCTGCCTGGCGCCATGTATCTCGTCTATGCCTCCACTGTTGTGCCAGACGGCTGGATTGTCCCCCTCTCTTACGTGAACATCGGCAGACAGACAACCCCCGACGAGGGCATAGCCAAAGTCAGGCTTATAGTTCCTCACAGCCAGGGCACCAGCGATGCCACGGGCAATGTTTATCCCTGCTTCTACGAGATAACCTACCAGAAGAGGAGGTAGGGCAGAAGATTCTTTCCCGTTCATTCATTGGTTCAGCTTCTAAGCAAGAGAAACAGCCGCAAAAGCCCCTGCTGAAAGCCAGAAAGGGAACACCCTTAAACCTAATTAGGTTTCGCGTGTAAGCTAATTAGGTTTCCGTTGTAAGCTAATTAGGTTTGGGCTGTAACCTAATTAGGTTTTCATCGAGACGACTATTCGAATCACTTCACACGACTATTCGTATCACCTCACACGACTGGTCGAATCACCCTATATCTGCTGGGGCGTTTCCACTTTTGTCGTGGGCTCTTTCTCTATGCCCCGATACCTTCGCCCTGTGTGCCCGAAGCGAGTGTGTCAAAATGGGAATTTGCCATAAAAACGCAAGCAGTCCGAGTGCCGAGGGCACTCCACAAAGTCGTAACCGCCTACATTCAGGTGGGCGGTATGAGTCAGGTAAGGAAGTGAGTGCTGAAGGTACTTGGGCTTGGTTCCGTCTGCCTTTAGGCTGGCGGGAGTGCCAAAGGCACTTTACATCAGCAAGTTGCGTTCTGTTGCAGGGATGCCCAAGTACCTTCAGCACTCATTTCGGGGAGTAGCCTCTTTCACCGCCCACCTGAACCATGCCGCAAGTGAGAGGAGAGGGAACTCGTTCACTCTTCCGAACGCAGCAAATGGTGAGCGAAGCTAACGTAGGCGGTTACCAAGTTAGGGGTGTGTCAAAATGGAATTCGCCATGAAAAACGCAAGCAGTCCGAGTGGCGGAGCCACTCCACATGGTTAACCGAGGGCCTTCACGGCCCTCGGATGAGGCACGAGTGAAGAAAGAGTGCCAGAGGTACTCAATATATTAAGATAGTGCGTGTTAGCAGATATGTTGAGTACCTCCGGCACTCATTCCCTATTCGCATCTTTACCGTGGACCGTAAAGGCCCACGGCTAACCATGTAGAGCGCCTCTGGCGCTCGGACCGCTCGCGAAACTCTATAAAGCCCATTTTGACACACCTCCGTACCGCTTGCGAATCCTATTTTGACCACACTCTCTTAATAACCGTGAAAGGACGGATAGAGAGGAGACTTAATATCTGTTATTCTGAAAATGGCGTTATGTCGTTCTGGGAGCAACGCACTGCCGTTGCGAAAACGGCGCTACGTCATTTGGGTCGGTTTCCTGCGTTTCTACTTCTTATAGCGCAGGAATCTGTGCGCTTTCGCCTTTCTGATAAAAAACTTTCGCTTTTGCCTTGCAGTTAGTTAAAATCTTCCTAACTTTGCACCGACTCAGTTAGCCCAGCGGGGCTGGTGGGTTATTTACTGGAAGAAGGACGTTTACCGAACGTTATCTTGGAGTCTTCAAATCTCGCAAGTTTGATCCTACCTCCACAGATTCTGCAACGGAACGTCCACGTTGGGTATATTTCTCCATACCGTTTCAGCTTTACGAGTGTGTATGCTGTGAATATCTCACGGCGTGGGCTAACTGCGTTGCTTATCTCGAGGTAGGAGGCAACGCGAGAGCCTGAAGACTGGGATAAGCGAGAAGTATAGACTCCCACGCCTTTTTAGGTATCTTAGCAATCATTAAAAACCGCCTTTCTTGGGAGCGCAGGGGCAGAGACTTTTCATTATTATGAAAAACAACAAAGTGAACGAAGAACTGCAGTCGAGACGCGAGTTCTTCAAGAAGGCGGCCAAGGCAGCTTTGCCAGTTGTCGGGGCTATTGTGTTATCAGCTATGCCATCTGTCATCAAGGCGGAGGAAACTGAAAACGATCCTATGACTTGCGATTGGGGCTGTTCAGGTGGTTGTGCAGCTTCTTGTGGCAGGTCATGTTCGTATGGATGCTCAAGTTCTTGTGCAGGTTCATGCCAAGGCGGTTGCAAAGGTTCATGCTCTTATTCGTGCAGTGGCTGCGGTGGTAGTTGCAAAGGTTACTATTAAACTCATCAAAACTATCGGTATCAATATCGAATGCCTAAACATTAGCGATAGATGATAACCATTAAGAAAGCTGACACTTGGCAGTCCGGAATGGCTAAGAACATCACGTTCATAGTCACGAAGGACTGCCAATTGGCTTGCAAGTACTGCTACCTTGTTGGCAAGAACTCTAAGGAGCGGATGCCTTGGGAAGTGGCGAAGCAAGCCATTGACTACATCCTTGACTGCGAGAACGAGATGAAGGAAGCCTCAGTAATATGGGACTTCATAGGAGGTGAACCCTTTCTTGAGATTGACTTGATAGACAAGATTTGTGACTATCTAAAGATAGAAATGTATCGTCGCAATCACCATTGGTTCAACTCCTACCGCTTCAGCTTCTCCACGAACGGCATCAACTACCATACCGAGAAGGTGCAGAACTTCATAAAGAAGAACC
>JAJPYT010000109.1 GCA_021204845.1 Prevotellaceae bacterium
GTTTAATACTTAATACAATTTGGTTATTTGTCTATTCTTTTACTTTTACCACGCCAGTCCCCCGACCAGCGCATATATTCACTTTTGATTGCATACCACTTTACAGTCCGCAAAGTTAAGGATATTTCTGTTAACTCAATCGCTTTTCCCTTGTTTTTTTTCAAAAAAGTTCATTTTACTTTACAATAACGAAGCCGCCTTGGTTAGCCATAGTCACTGTTATAGCCTTCCCATTAGCCGTAAAATCTTTTATCTCAGTCTCATTCGTCTTAATGTTGTCACTATAGAGCACTGCCTTGTCTCCCTTCAACAACATTGGCAAATCGAGCTTTAGCGTGAGATTGTCGCCTGTAGCGTTGTTTCCCGCTATATACCACACGTCCCCACTGCGTCGCGCCAATACACAATACATACCAGGATAGCCGTCGATGAACACGGTCTCGTCCCACACTGTAGGCACCTCGCGCAGGAAGTCGAGGCAGATGGAGGGCGCTCCACCCTGCCCCACCTCGTTAAGGTTCTCGGGCGCGATGGCAAAGTTCTGAATGGGATTCTGGAAAAGCACGGTGGTGGCAAGCTCGTGCGTGTCGGTAGTGCGGCGCTTGTTACCTTTGAGCGCGGGGTTGTTGCCTCGGTTCAGGGTGCGACTAAGGAAGCAGCCGCCAAACTCCATACAGCCCACAGTGTTGCGGATGAAGGGGTGAAGAGCAGTGTTTTGAGCCTCCACGTCACAGAAATGCTGCTGGAAATAGATGTTTTCACTGGCCAGCACAGCCTCGCTGCCAACGTAATTGGGATACATCCGCTCCCATCCGCGAGGCAGAGTGCAACCGTGGAAGATGACCATCAAGTCGTTGTCGTCGGCATCGGAGAGTATTTGCTCGTACAGGCGCAGCGTCTCCTGCTTGTCACCGCCGAAAAAGTCAACCTTCACGCCCTTCACGCCTATGCTGTTCATCCAGCGCATGTATTCCTTTCGCAGTATAGGGTCGCACATAATGTTGATGGGGCTTTGCTCAATATCATTCCACCAGCCGCTGGAACTGTACCACAGAAAAACTTCCACGCCCTGGCTCTTTGCATAGCTGACAAGTTCCTCCATCTTCTCCTTGCCTATGTTCACGTCCCAGCCGCAATCGATAAGCACGTATGGGAAGCCCATAGACTTTGCCAACTGTATGTACTGAACCTGGTCGTCGTAGCAGATGCTCTCGTCTTGCCAGAGTATCCAGCTCCACGTGCTCTTACCGTATTTATATGTATTCTTCGTCGTATAGCGCGGAGCCACATTGTCCCAAGCGCAGGTGGTCTCTACTATGGGCTTGAGCGAGGTCCCCACGGTGAGAGTGCGCCATGGTGTCGCCCCAGGCAGAGCCATCGCCGGCTCTGACGTGCCGTTGCCGTTGTTCTCCTCTTCCATGGGGAACTGCAACACATAAAGCCCGTCGCCTTGCATATCAGAGAGGCGGCTGGCGCAATAACGGCTGTCTACTCCCGTCTCTGAAACCAGCACCCAACCGTCTTTGCCCACATGGAACAGGCAGGGGAAAGTATAACCATGCCCATACTTCGAGGGCGTGGTCATGGGTTCATCAAGCTGATACTCCTCTTCGTATGAAGGCTTCGTGCGTTTCCAGGCTATCATAGCGTCGCTCTGAGGGCAGATGAAAGTGGTAGTCTCGTGGGGAAAATCGAAGCCTGTAGCCTCACTCATGATGCGAATGGACATTTTGTGTCCGTCCTTGCCCTCCTTCCATGACGGCAACTCATAGCGGAAAGCTATGTCGTTGTCGCTGACCCTGAAAGTGATAGTGTATTCCCTCCCCTTCTTGTTGCTGAGGAGGATGCGCATCTCATTGGCTTCGTAATGGACAGTTGACGCTTTTATGCGGTCAACTGAATAATCGTCGGTATATTGCCCGAACTGGGCATCAACGAACGTGAGCTCGGAAGCAAAGTCTCCCGCATCGCTTGTAAAGCCTAAGGGACTGTCGTCGAGCATCTGCTTCCCGTCGTATGTGACGGAATAGACGGGATTGCCTGCCTTAACCTCGAAATTTACCTGCAAGCGGCCATCGGGACCCAATACGGTTTGTGGTTGGGCAAGCGCCGTGCCTACAATAAGCGTAAGCAATAGTGAAAGGTAAGTTCTCATATATATTTATCATTTAGTGTTATCGAAGTCTAACTCAAGTTGCGTGTCACCAAGCAGGCGGAACGTCATGCGGTGATAAGGAGAAGGACCGTACTGGCGCAGTGCCTGGCGGTGGGCTTTAGAGGGATAGCCCTTATTGGAATCCCAGTGATACACGGGAAATTCCTCGTGAATCTGGCGCATGAAGTCGTCACGATAAGTCTTTGCCAGTATGCTCGCCGCAGCTATGCTCAGGTATTTACCGTCTCCTTTCACAATAGTAGTGTATGGCAAGCCATGATAAGGCAGGAAGCGATTGCCGTCTATAATCAAGCTCTCAGGGCGCAGCGCCAGTTTGTCCAAAGCACGGTGCATTGCCAATATGGAAGCCCGCAGTATGTTAATCTCGTCTATTTCCTGGTTGCTCACCACCCCCACTGCCCAGGCAAGCGCCTCCTTTTCTATCACTTCTCTAAGGCGGTAACGTTCGCGGCTGGATAGTTGTTTGGAATCGTTCAGCCCAGGGTCATGAAAATCAGCGGGGAGTATCACAGCCGCCGCATAAACGGGTCCAGCCAAGCAGCCTCTGCCTGCCTCGTCGCAGCCAGCCTCAACAGTGTCTTTATGGTAATAAGGAAGGAGCATAAAGTTTTTTCTGTGTCAGAACATTTTTCTCACTCTCTCAATACCCGCCACAAGGGCATCCACCTCAGCACGCGTGTTGTAAAGGGCAAAGGACGCGCGGCAGGTCCCCTCCACTCCGAGGCGGCGCATCAGAGGCTCGGCACAGTGGTGACCCGTGCGCACAGCTATGCCAAGGCGGTCGAGCAAGGTGCCCATATCCAGATGATGGATGTCGCCCACACGGAAACTTATCACAGAATCTCTGCCATCCTTCGGACCAAAGATATGCACGTCTTCTATCTCTCCCATGCGTCTCATGGCATACTGAACGAGGTCTCTCTCGTGAGCTTCTATATGTGCCATGCCCAAGGCAGAGACATACTCAAGCGCGCGTGCCAGTCCCGTGGATGCCACGTAATCCGGAGTTCCAGCCTCAAACTTATATGGCAAGTCGTTATAAGTGGTCTTCTCCATTGTCACGGTCTTTATCATCTCTCCCCCTCCCATATATGGCGGAATACGGTCGAGCCACTTTTCCTTGCCATAGAGCACTCCTATGCCAGTAGGGGCATAAAGCTTATGCCCGCTGAAGGCGAAGAAGTCGCAATCGAGCTTCCGCACGTCCACCGCAAAATGGGGAGCACTCTGCGCCCCATCAACAAGCACAGGCACATCGTGGTCATGAGCAATGCGTATAATCTCTTCCACGGGATTCACTGTGCCCAACACATTGCTAACGTGAGTAATGGAGACAATGCGTGTGTGTTCGTTGAACAACTGGCGGTAAGCCTCCATGTCTAAATACCCTTCGTCCGTGAGAGGTATCACCCGCAAACGGATGCCTTTGCGTGCCTGCACCAGTTGCCAGGAGACTATGTTGCTGTGGTGCTCCATTTCACTTATTATGACCTCGTCGCCCTCTCGCATAAAAGCCTCAGCGTAACAGTTTGCCACCAGGTTGATGCTCTCCGTCGTGCCGCGAGTGAACACTATCTCGCTGGCGCTGCGGGCATTCAGGAAACTGCGCACCGTCTCTCGACTGCGCTCGTGAAGGTCAGTGGCTTGCTGGCTCAGGAAATGCACTCCACGGTGTACGTTGGCGTTCACATTATAATATTCATCGGTCATGGCCTCCACGACAGAGCGCGGTTTCTGTGTGGTGGCGGCATTGTCGAGATATACCAAGGGATATTTCCCGTATATAGTCCGCTTCAATATGGGGAAGTCTTCCCGTATTCTTTCTACATCATACATCAGCGGCAAATCTTACATCCCTCGCATGCCGACAGCTCGCCACGCAGGCGTTTCTCCGTCAAGTAGCGCAAACGGTCGCGCAAGGGTTCCAATTTTATACTTTCAAGCACCTCGCCCACAAAGGCATATTTCAGCAACATACGCGCCTCCTGCTCAGAGATTCCGCGCTGGCGCATGTAGAAAAGAGCCTGCTCGTTCAGTTGCCCTACGGTGCTACCGTGGCTGCATTTCACGTCGTCAGCGTAAATCTCCAGCATGGGCTGCGAGTACATACGGGCTGTCCTGGTGGCACAAAGGTTGGCGTTCACCTCGTTCGAGACGGTTTTCTGCGCCCCTTCCCTCACCAGCACCCTACCAGCAAAAGCGCCCACGGCACTGTCGTCAAGCACATATTTATATAGTTCCGTGCTCTGGCAATGGGCGGCACGGTGGTCTATCAGCGTATTGTTGTCCACACGTTGCTGCTTGTCAACGACAACGCAACCGTACATTCTCACCTCAGCTCCCTCGCCCAAAAGGGAGACATCAGTGCGGTTGCGCGACAAACCATTGTGCAAAGTTATTGAATCTAAGGTCACCGAGGCATTAGCAGCCGCGTCCACATACATATTGGCTACACGACGACTGCCCACGTGAGTCTCCTCAAGCTCGTAGAGTTCCAGCCCCGCATTCTCTCCCACAAACACCTCACACACCTGGGTGCAAAGGAACTGGCGGTTGTCAGCGGCATGGTCGCAGAAAAGAAGCTTAGCCTGCGCTCCCTCTTCCAGAACGACAAGAACACGGCGGTTAACCATGAGGTCCACATCAGCTCTAAGTATGTTCACCACCTGTATGGGACGAGGCACTATGGTATTCCGTGGAATATAGACGAAAAGCCCGTCCTGGGCAAGCATGGTGTTCAAGGCATTAAGGGCATCTTTGCGTGTGGGAGCCAACTTGCCGTAATGCGCCGCCACCAGTTCGGGCATCTCCGCTGCCGCCTTAGCCAGAGAGGTCACCACCACTCCGTCGGGCATGGCACAAGCAGGAAGGTCTTGCTGACGGAACTGGTCGTTTACCACGAAATAGAGGGCAGTGCTCAAATTAGGCACATTGCAGGTGAATGATTTATATGGATTCACGGGAATGTCCAGCCTTTGGAGGTTCAGTCCATAGTTTGGGGCGAACACCTCGGCAAGGTCGGTGTACTTATATCGCTCCACTTTCCGTGTGGGGAGACCCAGACGACAGAAGTCGCCAAAAGCCTCGTCCCGCAGGTCGTTCATCACACCAGCCGAATGCTGGGCTATCAGCTCGCGGCACTCTTCGTAGAGCGATATGTATTGCTGTTCGGCACTCACAGTCCTGCTTCTTGTCTTATCCAGTCGAAACCTCTCCTCTCTATGTCGGTGGCAAGCTCCGGACCTCCTGTCTTCACTATGCGCCCGTCTATTAGCACGTGCACGATATCAGGCTTTATGTAGTCCAACAGGCGCTGGTAATGCGTAATCACGAGAGCACTTGTCTCCTTCGTCCGTAACTTGTTAAAGCCCTCTGCCACTATTCGCAGCGCGTCAACGTCAAGTCCCGAGTCTGTCTCGTCTAATATGCTGAACTTAGGCTCCAGCATGGCCATCTGGAAAATCTCGTTTCTCTTCTTCTCTCCTCCCGAGAAGCCCTCGTTCACGCTGCGGCTCGCCAGCTTGCTGTCCATAGCCACAGTGGCGCGCTTCTCCCTCATCGTCTTCAGAAACTCCCCGCCTGGCATAGGCTCCATTCCCAGATATTTACGCTTGGCGTTAAGGGCGGCGCGCATGAAATTGACCATCGACACACCAGGAATCTCCACTGGTTGCTGAAACGAGAGGAAGATGCCCTCGTGTGAGCGTTCCTCTGGTTTCATCTCAAGGAGGTTCTTGCCATTGAAGGTTATCACCCCCTGTGTCACCTCGTAGGCAGGATTGCCCACAATCACGTTGCTCAGTGTGGACTTGCCAGCCCCATTTTGCCCCATAAGGGCGTGAATCTCACCGTCACGTATGGTCAGGCTCAAGCCTTTCAATATCTCTTTACCATTTACGCTGGCATGCAAATCTTTTATCTCAAGCATTTCTCTCTCCTATCCTACTGTACCTTCCAATGAAACTCCCAACAATTTCTGCGCCTCCACGGCAAACTCCATGGGCAACTTGTTCAGCACGTCCCTGGCATATCCGTTGACTATCAAGCCCACGGCATCCTCCGTGCCTATTCCCCTCTGGTTGCAGTAGAAGAGCTGGTCCTCACTTATCTTGCTGGTGGTTGCCTCGTGCTCCACCACTGCAGTATCATTTTGCACGTCCAAGTAAGGGAAGGTGTGGGCGCCGCAATGGCTGCCCAAGAGCAGACTGTCACACGAGGAATAGTTACGCGCGCCCTCAGCTCCGGGCAACACCTTCACCAGCCCTCGGTACGAGTTCTGGCTCCGCCCGGCGCTTATTCCCTTGCTTATTATCGTGCTCGTGGTGTTCTTGCCTATATGTATCATCTTTGTGCCTGTGTCAGCCTGCTGGAAGTGGTTTGTCACTGCCACGCTGTAGAACTCCGCCTGCGAGTTATCGCCCGAGAGTATGCAGCTGGGATATTTCCATGTGATGGCGCTGCCCGTCTCCACCTGCGTCCACGAGAGGCGGCTGCCCGCTCCTATCAGATGCCCGCGCTTGGTAACCAGATTCAGCACTCCGCCCTTGCCCTCGCTGTCGCCAGGGTACCAGTTTTGCACTGTGGAGTATTTCACCTCCGCATTCTCCATCACCGCTATCTCCACCACTGCCGCATGCAGTTGGTTCTCGTCGCGCATAGGTGCCGTACATCCTTCTAAATAAGAGACATAACCACCACTGTCACACACTATGAGCGTTCGCTCAAACTGCCCAGTGCCACGGGCGTTGATGCGGAAATAGGTAGATAATTCCATGGGGCATCGCACTCCCTGCGGAATGTAAACGAAAGAGCCGTCGCTGAACACGGCAGAGTTCAGAGCCGCGAAATAGTTGTCGCCTATGGGCACCACACTGCCAAGATACTTCCTCACCAGGTCTGGGTGGTTCTTCACCGCCTCGCTTATAGAGCAGAAAATTACGCCTTTCTCCCGCAATCTCTCGCGGAAGGTAGTCTTCACCGACACAGAGTCCATAACGGCATCCACCGCCGTGCCGCTCAGCGCCATGCGCTCCTCCAACGGAATGCCCAGTTTGTCGAAGGTCTTCATCAGTTCAGGGTCTATCTCTCCCTCCGCCTTGCCCTTACCACGGGCTTTAGCCGTAGGGTCGGCATAGTAAGAGATAGCCTGATAGTCTATTTCCGGCAACTGGAGGTGTCCCCAAGAGGGCCAGCTCATCCCTTGCCAGCGGCGGAAAGCCTTCAGGCGGAAGTCAAGCAACCAATCGGGTTCTTCCTTTTTGGCTGAAATCAGCCGAACCACATCCTCAGAGAGACCTTTCTCAATCACGTCGGTCTCCACGTCGGTGGTGAAGCCATATTCATACTTCTTGGCTGCCACCTCACGGACAAGCTCGTTTTCTAATGCAGCAGATTCTCCCATCCCTCTATATTATCCATAAACAACAAGATGAAGCCCACGAGCAACCCATACTTCACACAGCCAAGCACCGCGCCCAATAGTCTGTTCAGCGTTCCCACCAGGAAAATGGCATTTATGACCACCGACACCAGCGAAGCCACAAAGCCCAAGGATATCGGCACCAGCAGACAGAGCGCAAGCGTCATGCCCAGCTCCAAATGGTAGTGACTGTGGCAATACCACGCCACCACGAAACCCAGCAGGAAGCCGACAGTGGAACAGATTTCCTTCACCAGTCCGTTCCGCCATCCGCTCACCAGCCCGTAGAGCAGAGCCAGGGCACACACTATCTCCAGCCACATCAGCGGTAATCACAACTTGGCCTTTACCTCTATCTCCTGGTAAGTTTCTATCATGTCACCCTCGCGCAGGTCGTTGAAGTTCACCAGCGAAATGCCACACTCGAAGTTGGTGCTCACCTCCTTCACGTCGTCCTTGAAGCGTTTAAGCGCGTTTATCTGCCCCGTGAACACCACAATGCCGTCGCGAATCACGCGTGCCTTGTTCGAGCGGCTCACCTTGCCGTCCACCACATAGGCTCCAGCCACGGTGCCCACTTTCGATATGTGATACACCTGCCTTACTTCCACCTGTGCGGTCACTTCCTCCTTAATCTCAGGCGAGAGCATACCCTCCATGGCGTTCTTCACCTCCTCTATGGCATCGTAAATCACGCTGTAGATTCGTATGTCCACACCCTCTTTCTCAGCCAGTCGCTTGGCGGCTGTGGAGGGGCGCACCTGGAACGCCACAATAATAGCGTCGGAGGCGGCAGCCAGATTCACGTCGTTCTCGCTTATCTGGCCCACTGCCTTCTGTATCACGTTCACTTGTATCTTCTCGGTGGAGAGCTTAAGCAACGAGTCGGACAGAGCCTCTATAGAGCCGTCCACGTCGCCCTTCACTATTATGTTCAGCTCCTTGAAATCGCCTACTGCTATGCGCCGTCCTATCTCGTTGAGGTCCACACGCTTCATCGTGCGCAATCCCTGCTCGCGCGCCAGCTGTTCGCGTTTCGTGGCTATCTCGCGGGCTTCCTGCTCCGTGTCCATCACGTGGAAGGCATCGCCAGCCGTTGGCGCGCCGTTCAAGCCCAAGACGGACGCCACTTCAGAGGGTCCTATCTCCTTCACCCTCTGTCCGCGTTCGTTGAACATGGCTTTCACGCGTCCGTAGTTAGTCCCGGCTATCAGGATGTCACCTATATGCAAAGTGCCGTTGCTGCACAACAGCGTCGCCACATAACCGCGTCCGCGGTCCAGCGACGACTCTATCACAGTGCCCGTTCCCTTGCGCTTCGGGTTAGCCTTCAGGTCCAGCATCTCAGCCTCCAGCAGCACCTTCTCCAGCAGTTCGCTCACTCCGTCGCCCCTCTTGGCGCTGATGTCCTGGCTTTGATATTTGCCGCCCCAGTCCTCCACCAGGAAGTTCATGTTGGCGAGACCCTGCTTTATCCTTTCGGGGTCTGCGCCAGGCTTGTCCACCTTATTTATAGCGAACACTATAGGCACATTTGCCGCCACGGCATGGTTAATGGCCTCCTTCGTCTGGGGCATTATGTCGTCGTCAGCTGCTATTATTATTATCGCCACATCCGTCACCTGCGCTCCTCTGGCACGCATGGCGGTGAAAGCCTCGTGGCCAGGGGTATCCAAGAAAGTCACGTGCTTGCCGTCGCTCAGCTCCACGTTATACGCTCCTATATGCTGCGTTATGCCGCCAGCCTCGCCCGCAATCACGTTTGTCTGTCTTATATGGTCGAGCAGCGATGTCTTTCCGTGGTCCACGTGTCCCATCACAGTCACTATCGGGGCACGCGTCACCAAGTCTTCCTCGCTGTCCTCTTCTTCCACAACGGCCTGCGCCACCTCGTTGCTCACGAACTCCGTCTTGAAGCCGTACTCCTCCGCCACCAGGTTTATGGTCTCCGCGTCCATGCGCTGGTTTATGCTCACCATTATGCCTATGCTCATGCAGGTGCCTATCACCTGTGTCACAGGCACGTTCATCATCGTCGCCAGCTCATTGGCGGTAACAAACTCTGTGAGTTTCAGGATTTTGCTCTCGGCAGCCAATTCTTTTTCCTCTTCCTCTCTTCCATGGCGCATGGCCTCTCGCTTGTCTTTGCGATATTTCGCGCCTTTCACCATCTTGCTGCCTTTGCTCGTCAGGCGTGCCAATGTCTCACGCACCTGCTTTGCCACATCCTCCTCGCTTATTTCGGGAGTTATTATGGGTGCCTTAGGCTGGTTCTTCTGTTTGTTCTTGCCCTGGCGCTTGCCTTGGTTCTGTCCGCCTTGCTGGCCAGCGCCCTGGAATTTAGCTTCGCCACGTCCGCCGCCAAGCCCTCCCTTCGGGCTTGCCGACGAGCCACCTCCCTGCTGCGCCACAGCATTCACGTCCACTCGCTGCTGTCCTATGCGGGCACGCTTTTTCCTGCCTCCGCCACCGCCCTGACCCGCTTGACCGGCATGTGCGGCAGCGTTCTGGGCTTGTGCCTTCTCCTTGCGATCCTTGCGTTTTTCCTCCTTGCTCTTCTTCTTCGGGCGTGTGCTCTGGTTCAGTGCCGAGAGGTCTATGCTGCCCAGCACCTTGGGGGCAATTGGCATGGCCGACGATTTCGGGCGGAACACACCGTCAGCGTCCACTCCCTTCATCGCGGCGTTCTCAGACTTGGCAGTAGCGGTGTCCTTGCTCTGAGTTCCAGTGGCTGGTTCCTTGCTGTCCGTGGCGCTGGTTTGCTCCGTGGTGGCGGCTGGCTTCTGCCCCTGTGGCTTTTCCTCTATAGCTGGCTTTGCCGTCTCCGCCTTAGGTGCGGCTTTCTCCTCCTTCTTGGGTTTCCCCGCGGCGTTGAGGTCTATGGTTCCCAACACTTTCGGGCCTTCCAGCTTCGGGGTCTTCGTCTCCACCATTCTGTTTTCGCGCTTGCGTTGCTCCTTCTCCTTTTTCTTCTCCTTCTCCTTTTCCTCGTGTCGCTGTTGCTGTATCTGTGTCACTTCCTTGCGCAAGCCCTTGTCATTGGTGAATTCCGCCAGCAGCAGTTGGTATTGCTCCTCTGTTATCTTCGTGTTGGGGTTGGCCTCAATGTCCTTGAAACCTTTCTTCTGCAGGAACTCCACCGCGGTCTGCAGCCCCACATTGCATTCTTTGGTGACTTTATTTAACCTTATGCTCATAGGCAATCTCCATTTACTTCGTTTCTATTCGAATTCGGCGGCCAGTATGCGCAACACCTCGTCCACTGTCTCTTCCTCAAGGTCGGCTTCCTTTATCAGCAACTCACGCGGAGCGTCCAGCACCTGGCGGGCTGTCGTGAAGCCTATCTTCTTCAGCTCTTCCACAATCCAGGGCTCTATGTCGTCGGTGAACTCGTCAAGGTTCACGTCGTCCACCTCCGTCTCGTTCAGTTCACGGAACACGTCTATTGTATAACCCGTGAGCATACTTGCCAGCTTTATGTTGGCTCCGCCCTTGCCTATAGCCAGGCTCACCTGCTCCGAGTCCATGTACACCTCCGCCTTCTTGTCCTCCTCGTTCAGCACCACCTTGTTCACGTGGGCGGGACTCAGCGCGCGCGCCACGAACAATTGCTGGTTCGAGGTGAAGTTTATCACGTCTATGTTCTCCCCGTGAAGCTCGCGCACGATACCGTGCACCCTGCTGCCGTGCACGCCCACGCAGGCGCCCACAGGGTCAATTCGCTCGTCGTAGCTCTCCACCGCCACCTTGGCTCTCTCTCCTGGTATGCGCGCCACACGGTGAATGGTTATCAGTCCGTCGTTTATCTCCGGAACTTCCGCCTCCATCAGGCGTTGCAGGAATGTTGTGCTCGTGCGGCTCAGCACTATTTTCGGGTTCCCATTCGTGTTGTCAACCCTTAAAATCACAGCCCTCGCCGTCTCTCCCTTGCGGAAGTAGTCGCCCGGTATCTGCTCGCTGCGGGGCAGTGTCAGCTCGTTGCCGTCGTCGTCCAGCAGCAAGGTCTCCCGTTTCCAGTTCTGGTACACCTCTGCGCCTATCACTTCGCCCACACGGTCCTTATAGTGGTTGTAGAGAGTGTCGTGCTCAAGCTCCAAGATTCGGCTCTGCAGCGTCTGCCTCAGCGTCAGTATGGCCCTGCGGCCGAAACTGTTGAAGGGGATGTGCTCGCTCACTTCCTCTCCCACCTCATAGTCCTCCTCTATGGCGCGTGCCTCGCTCAGGGCTATCTCCCTGTTCGCGTCCTTCACCTCTCCGTCGGGCACCACGTTGCGGTTCCGGTAAATCTCGAAATCGCCCTTGTCGGGGTTCACTATGATGTCATAGTTCTCGTCCGTTCCGTAGATTTTGGTCAACACGTTGCGGAAGCACTCTTCCAGCACACTCACCAGCGTGGCCTTGTCAATACCCTTGTCCTGGTTGAAGTCCTTGAAAGAGTCAAACAGATTCACCGTGTTGTTGTCTTTTGCTTTAGTTGCCATTTTTATATGATTTTTTCCTTTACTTCATCTTTATCATATAACGGGTGTATGCCACGTCACCGAAGTTGATGGTCACCGTCTTCATCTCCTTGTGGGCTCGCTTCGCCCCCTCGGGTTTCACCCGCGTCTCCACCTCCATGTCGAACGTCTCGTCGCCAACAGCCGTGAGAGTGCCGCGCAAACGTGTGCCGTCCTTCAGCTGGGTCTCAACGGGACAGCCCACATGTATTTCCCACTGTCGCTTGACCTTGAAGGGCTGCCCCAGTCCGGCGCTGCCCACTTCCAGCCCATAGTCCTCCTCGTCACGGTTCAGACGGCTCTCTATGTGGCGGCTCAGTGCCGCACAGTCCTCAATCCACACCCCCTCCTGATGGTCTATCACCACCACGATGTTGTTGTCCGCCGACACGCTTAGGTCAACTAAGAAATAGTCTGTATCCGCCAGCCATTCACCTACCACATTCTCCAAAAGGTTCTTGTCTATCATTCTTCTTCGCTCTGGTAATCTTGTCGTTAGTCCTTTCCAAAACACAAGTGAGGAACTCCCGTCGGGCCCCTCACTCTTCATCCGTGCGCAAAGATACAAAAACTTCCGATACCAGCCAAAACATTCACGGCTAAATTTATCGGGAAACTTTTTCTTGTGGGCGGGGAGTGGAAGGTACGAGGAGCGAATGGCGGTCGATGACCCTCCGCATAATCACCACACAGACAAAGGCTCGTCACAGCACTTATTCACATGCGTCACCACACTGATTCATGCGCGTCATCACAGTAATTCACGCTTGTCAGTGCAGTGATTCAGGGAGGCGGAACAGGTAGTCCAGGCTTGTTTAGCTTCCCTAAGGGGTGCACCGTTGACTATGGCAGAGCTTGAACGCTAATAGCCAATAGCCAGAAAATCCATGACAAGAAGTTAACTTGCTAAATTTCCTATATGCACGATAGATAGCAACTTCTTCCCACAGGTTGTATAATCAGTATCATTCACACTTGATATAACAGTTAATTTTAATAGTTCCTCATGACATTTATGAATGAGGAAGTATATAAAAAGTTACTTTCTA
>JAJPYT010000197.1 GCA_021204845.1 Prevotellaceae bacterium
CATACCGGGGGTTAGAACCCCCGGCTACCAAGGGGGAGCACCTTCGGCGCTCATTTCTCTCTCGTGCCTTAACCGAGGGTCTAAAGACCCACGGCTAACCCTGTGGAGTGGCTCCGCCACTCGGACCGCCCAGCGAACGGCAAAGCCCTCATCGAAGATAATCTCTATGTGTCTCATTTTGACACACCCTTTTTGCCTCTGGGGCTGTAGAAGAGACCGCGGCTATAAAAGGGAGCACGGTAGCTTCGCTGAGGGGTTATCTTCGCTGAGGGTTCCACCGTTCCATTTTGACGCGCCACCCGGAGAAGCATGCTCGTCTGAAGCCACCTTCGTGGTTTAAGGAATGTGAAACCCCCATGGGTTTGCTGTTAATTACACTGAAATGTGACGCTCCAGGGGTACAACGTATTGAACCAAGCGTGTAAATTTGCGTCACAGAACTGATGAGACGAGCTGGCAGATATGATAAGAAAAAACGATAACAGCAATGAAACAGACTACTAAGAATTGGATAGGCGTGGTCTGCCTGGCATTGGGCAGCAGCGCGGTGACAGGCGCGGTGATGCGCCAGGGAGGCAGAAACATGGATGTCCCCGCCCAGGCAGGGGAGACCGCCACGACCGCCCCGGCGGGGCTGGTGGACCTGACCTACGCCGCGGAGAAGAGCGTGAACAGCGTGGTTTACATCCGTGTGACCATAAACGGAAAGACGCAGAGGGTGCAGACGCAGGACCCCTTCAGCGACTTCTTCGGCGACTTCTTCGGCTTTGGCGGGCGGGGGCAGCAGCCGCGCGAGAGGGAATACAAGACCCCCGACCAGCACGCCGCGGGCAGCGGTGTGATAATAAGCCAGGACGGCTACATAGTGACGAACAACCACGTGGTGGGCGAGGCTGACGAGATAATGGTGAAGCTGAACGACAACCGCGAGTTCAAGGGGCGCATAATAGGCTGCGACGAGACTACCGACCTGGCGCTGGTGAAGATAGAGGCTAAAGAGCTGCCCGCCATAGCCATAGGCAACAGCGACGAGCTGAGGCTGGGGGAGTGGGTGCTGGCGGTGGGCAACCCCTTCAACCTGACCTCGACGGTGACGGCCGGCATAGTAAGCGCCAAGGCCCGCTCGCTGGGAGCTAACGGAGTGGAAAGTTTCATACAGACGGACGCCGCCATAAACAGCGGCAACTCGGGCGGGGCGCTGGTGAACGCGAGGGGCGAGCTGGTAGGGATAAACGCCATGCTCTACAGCCAGACGGGCTCTTACACGGGCTACGGCTTCGCCATCCCCACCACGATTATGAACAAGGTGGTGGAGGACCTGAAGATTTACGGCACGGTGCAGAGGGCTGTGCTGGGAGTGATGGGAACGGACGTGTCGGGCTACATAGACCAGGAGAAGGCTAAGGGCAACGACATAGACCTGGGAGCCGTGAGCGGCGTGTGGGTGAGCGAGGTGACCGACGGCAGCGCGGCGCAGGAGGCTGGCATAGAGAAAGGAGACGTGATAACGGGCATAGACTCGCGCGAGGTGGGCAAGATGGCCGAGCTGCAGGAGCAGCTGGCGCAGCACAAGCCTGGCGACAAGGTGGAGATAAGCTACATACGCGGCAAAAAACCGCACACCGTGACGGTGACGCTGCGCAACTCGCAGGGCAACACGAAGATTGTGGAGGAGATGGACCTCGACCAGCTGGGCGTGAGCCTGAAGCCGCTCTCGGAGGAGGAGCAGAAGCAGCTGGGCGTAGGGTACGGACTGGTGATAAACGCCATACGCAACGGCAAGATGAAAGCCGCGGGCGCCACGAAGGGAACGGTGATTTTGCAGGTGAACGACAACAAGATGACTACGGAGGATGACTGGGAGGAGACAGTGAAAGCCGCCAACCAAAGCACCGACCGCACTCTCTGGATAAAAGCCCTCACGCCCAGCGGGCGCAAGGTGTCTTACGTTATCGACCTGAGCGAGTAAGCCAAGAGGGGGAGAAACGAAAATAAAAATAAAATCGGGGTTCCGTTAGGAATTCCGGTTTTATTTCGCTATATTTGCGCCCAAATATGCGCATTTTTGATTATGAGACAGCTAAAGATAACCAAAAGTATCACAAATCGTGAGAGCGCGTCGCTCGACAAATACCTGCAGGAGATAGGCCGCGAGGAGCTGGTGACCGTGGAGGAGGAGGTGGAGCTGGCCCAGCGCATACGCAAGGGCGACCGTGCCGCTCTTGACAAGCTTACGAAGGCCAACCTGCGCTTTGTCGTTTCCGTCGCCAAGCAGTACCAGAACCAGGGGCTCAGCCTGCCCGACCTTATCAACGAGGGCAACCTGGGACTGATAAAGGCGGCGGAGAAGTTTGACGAGACACGCGGGTTCAAGTTCATCTCCTACGCCGTGTGGTGGATTAGGCAAAGCATTCTGCAGGCTCTGGCAGAGCAGAGCCGCATAGTGCGTCTGCCCCTTAACCAGGTGGGCTCGCTCAACAAGATAAGCAAGGCCTACAGCCGTTTCGAGCAGGAGAACGAGCGCCGCCCCAGCGTGGACGAGCTGGCGGAGGAGCTGGACATGCCTGTGGAGAAGATTAACGACACCATAAAGGTGAGCGGCCGCCACGTGTCGGTGGACGCCCCCTTCGTGGAGGGAGAGGAGAACAGCCTGCTCGACGTGCTGGTGAACGAGGATTCACCCATGGCTGACCGCTCGCTGGTGAACGAGTCGCTGGCACGCGAGATAGACCGCGCCATAAGCACCCTGAGCGAGAGGGAGAAGGAGATACTGCAAATGTTCTTCGGGATAGGGCGCCAGGAGATGACGCTGGAGGAGATAGGCGACGAGTTCAACCTCACCCGCGAGCGTGTGCGCCAGATTAAGGAGAAGGCCATACGCCGCCTGCGCAACAACTCCAAGAGCCGGCTGCTGAAATCCTATCTCGGCTCATGACGATGAGACGCCTGTCGCTTGCCCTGGCGCTTTCGCTTGGCCTTGCCCGCGCATGGGCAGCCTCGCCTGTGCTCACGGGGGTCTATATGTTCGGCTTCGCCGCCTCTTTCACCGATTCTGTGGCTTACATAACTGACATACAGATGGTGGACTCGGCCTACGTCTACAAGAAGACGGGCTTCCTTGCCGACCGCACGCTCTATGCCTCGCAGCTGAGCTCGTGGCTGCTCACCAACCTGCAAAGGGAGAACATGACGTGTGTGGTCTTTTTCAGCCCCAAAAGGGCGAGCTTGGAGAAGCAGCTGGCAAGGGTGAAGAAGAAATACCAGACAGGGCAGGCGGTGGTACTGACCCCGCTCACGAGCGACACCTTCCGGTTCACTGGCGAGGAGTGGATAGAGTCATTCGAGGTGCAGACCTCTGCCGAGGAGCCCAAGGAGAAGCGGAAAATGGAAGGTCTGCCCTTCGACGGCAGCGAGCAGCCCGACGGCCCGCCAGCCGCGGGAGGCTTCGGCATGGGCGGCCCGCAGTAACGCCCAGCGCCCAAGTTTATCGGGAAATATTCGAGGCTCTCCCTTATGCCACGGAAAATGAGGCTGAAAGGAGAGTTTTCCACTTCTAACTTTTTTTATATTTTCAAAGTTGGCGATAAGCGGCAAAAGCAGTACTTTTGGGGACTTTTAGGCGACAAAACGAGAAAAAACACATAATAAACACATAAAAAACAGCGACAACGATGGCAGAATCAATAGACATCCGCGAACTGAACGAGCGAATAGAGCGCCAAAGCGCATTCGTTACAAACCTGCAAACCGGCATGGGGCAGACGATTGTGGGGCAGAAACATCTGATAGAGTCCCTCTTCATAGGGCTGCTTAGCGACGGACATGTGCTGCTGGAGGGCGTGCCGGGCCTGGCAAAGACGCAGGCCATAAAGACTCTCGCAAGCCTTGTGGACGCCAAATTCAGCCGCATACAGTTCACCCCCGACCTGCTGCCCGCCGACCTGATAGGCACCATGATTTACAGCCAGAAGGACGAGAGATTCGTGGTGGAGCAGGGACCGGTGTTCGCCAACTTCGTGCTGGCTGACGAGATTAACCGCGCCCCCGCGAAAGTGCAGAGCGCCCTGCTCGAGAGCATGCAGGAGCGGCAGGTGACCATAGGCAAGCAGACCTACCAGCTGCCCGACCCCTTCCTGGTGCTCGCCACGCAGAACCCAATAGAGCAGGAGGGAACTTACCCGCTGCCCGAGGCGCAGGTGGACCGCTTCATGCTGAAGGTGGTGATAGACTACCCGAAACTGGAGGAGGAGAAGAAAATCGTGCGCATGAACATTGGCGGGGAAAGCCGCAAGGTCACACCCATACTGCGCACGGAGGACATAAAGGAAGCCCGTGCCGTGGTGCGACAGGTTTACATCGACGAGAAGATAGAGCAATACATTGCCGACATCGTTTTTGCCACCCGCTACCCTGAGAAGTATGGGCTAAAGGAGCTGAAGGACTACATAGAGTTCGGCGGCTCGCCACGCGCCAGCATCAATCTGGCGCTCGCCGCCCGCGCCTTCGCCTTCATCAAGCGCCGCGGCTATGTGATACCCGAGGACATCCGTGCCGTGGCTCACGACGTGCTGCGCCACCGCATAGGGCTCACCTACGAGGCGGAGGCCAACAACGTGACCACCGAGGAGATAGTAAGCCAGGTGATAAACAAGGTGGAAGTGCCCTGATGGAGACAGTAGAGATACTGAAAAGGGTTCGCCAGATAGAAATAAAGACGAAGGGGCTGTCGAACAACATCTTCGCCGGCGAATACCACTCCGCCTTCAAGGGCAGGGGCATGGCTTTCAGCGAGGTGCGCGAATACCAGTACGGCGACGACATACGCGACATAGAGTGGAACGTGACGGCCCGCTTCAACAGGCCCTACGTTAAGGTCTTCGAGGAGGAGCGCGAGCTCACCGTAATGCTGCTGGTGGACGTGAGCAAGAGCCTCGACTTCGGCACCACACGCCAGTACGAGCGGGACATGCTCACCGAGATAGCCGCCACGCTTGCCTTTTCGGCCATACAGAACAACGACAAGATTGGGGTGATATTCTTCTCCGACCGCATAGAGAAGTTCATCCCCCCGAAGAAAGGGCGCAAGCACATTCTTTATATCATACGCGAGCTGCTGGACTTCCAGCCCCAGAGCCGCCGCACCTCCATAGGCTTGCCTCTCGAGTATCTCACCCAGATAATAAAGCGGCGCTGCACAGCCTTCGTGCTAAGCGACTTCCTCGACACGGGCGACTTCCAGACGGCTCTCACGATAGCCAACAGAAAGCACGACATTGTGGCGATAAGAATTTATGACCGCCGCATGGCAGAGCTGCCCGACGTGGGTCTCGTGAAAGTTTACGATGCGGAGACCATGCACGAGCAGTATTTAGACACAGGCAGCCGCGCCGTCAGGAAGGCTCACGCCCAGTGGTGGAACAAGCTCAGCGGCAGGCTTGCCGACACGTTCTCGAACAGCAACGTGGACAATGTGACCATAAGAACCGACCAGGACTACGTGTCCGCCTTAATGACCTTGTTTGCCAAGAGATGTTGAGCAGGAGTAGTAGAAGAATATTAGCCCTTGTGGCTGCGGTTCAGCTGGCTCTCGCGGCTGGAGCGCAGGTCACTGTCGACGTAAGGATAGACAGTCTGCAACTGCTGGTGGGCGAGCAGACGGGCATCACGCTCGACGTGAGCTGCAACGCCAATCAGAAAGTGCAGCTGCCCGCCTTGCAGCTGGGCCACCAGCTGGTGCCCGACGTGGAGGTGGTGAAGATTTTGCCTGCCGATACCACATATCTCAATGACCGCGCCCGCTTGCAGGTGACGCAGAAATATATAGTTACCGCCTGGGATTCCTCCTTCTACTATCTGCCTCCCATGGCAGTAATGGTGGACGGCAAAAAGTACGAGTCCAAGAGCCTGGCGCTAAAGGTTTATACCATGGACGTCGACACGCTGAACCTTGACAACTACTTCGGCCCGAAGAGCGAGATGGACGCCCCCTTTGACTGGGAAGACTGGCGCTGGGTGGCATGGGGCAGCCTGCTAATGGTGCTGCTCGCCCTCGTGGGCGTGACGGTGCTTGTCTCGCTCAGGACAGGAACTCCCATAATCCGCATCATACGCCGCAAACCCAAACTCCCGCCACATCAGGTGGCTCTGCAGGAGATAGAGAAGATAAAGAATGAGCGCACGTGGGCGCAGGAGGACAGCAAGGAGTATTACACCCAGCTTACCGACACGCTGCGCACCTACATAAGAGACCGCTATAAGTTCAACGCCCTGGAGATGACCTCCGGCGAGATTATAGAGAGGCTCACGGAGGAGAACGACGAGGAGGCGCTAAGGGAGTTGCGCGACCTCTTCAACACCGCCGACCTGGTGAAGTTTGCCAAGTACAGCACGCTCATAAACGAGAACGACGCCAACCTGATGACTGCCCTCGAATATATCAACCAGACAAAAGTGGAGGTGGACGAGCGGCAGGAACAGGAAGTTGAGATAGAGACACCCGAGGTGAAGCACCACCGCATAGCCAAGCTCACGAAACGCTGCGTAGTAGCCGTGTGCGCCCTTGGCTTCTTGGGCTTGCTTTGCTGGATAGTCTACAGAGTGGTTGACCTATTGCTATAAGAGAGAGGAAGAAGTAAGATGTTTTTTGCAAACCCGCTATATTTGTTGCTGCTATTGCTGCTGGTGCCATACGTGGTTTGGTATCTGCTGCGGCACCGCACGGCTCACCCCATGCTGCTCGTCAGCACCACGGAGGCTTACCGCTTCCTGCGCCGCACGTGGAAGCAATATCTCATCCATGCCCCCTTTGTGCTGCGCTGCGTCTGCTACGCCGCCCTCGTCGTGGCGCTGGCCCGTCCGCAGACCATGAATAACTGGAAGCAGACCGACATAGAGGGCATCGACATAATGCTCTGCGTCGACATAAGTTCCAGCATGCTGGCTGAGGACATAAAGCCCAACCGCGTGAAAGCCGCGCGAGAGGTGGCTATAGAGTTCGTCTCGGGTCGCCCAAACGACAACATAGGTCTCACCCTTTTCGCCGGCGAGGCGTTCACACAATGCCCCCTCACAGCCGACCATAGCGTGCTCATAAACATGCTGCAAAACCTGCAGTGCGACATGACGCAGCACGGAATGATAGAGGACGGCACGGCGATAGGAATGGGGCTCGCCAGCGCCATATCGCGCCTGAAGGACAGCCATGCCAAGAGCAAAGTGATAATTCTGCTCACCGACGGCGTTAACAACCGCGGTGACATGTCGCCCCTCACGGCAGCCGACATAGCAAAGACTTTCGGCATACGCGTCTATACCGTGGGGGCGGGCAAGAACGGACTGGCGCCTTATCCCATGCCAGTGGCTGGCGGGGTGCAGTATGTGCAGGTTCCTGTTGAGATTGACGAGAAGACACTTCGCGGCATAGCTAACGCCACCGACGGCAAGTTCTACCGGGCGGAGAGCGCCAAGTCGCTGCAGAAGATTTACGAGGAGATAGACCAAATGGAGAAGACGAAGCTCTCCACCAAGAAGTTCAGCAAGCGCTACGAGGCTTTCATGCCTTTCGTGCTGGTGGCTCTCGTCTCGCTGCTGCTGGAGCTGCTCCTGCGAATTACAATACTTAAACGCATACCGTGATGTTCCGTTTCGAGAATCCTGAATATCTCTATTTCCTGGTAGTGATTCCCCTGCTGGCTTTGCTCCACTACTGGACCGACTTCCACAAGCGGGCTCGCCTGCGCGCCTTTGGCGACCCGCTGCTGCTCCGCGGGCTCATGAAGGATGTCAGCCGCTGGCGTCCGCAGGTGAAAATATGGTGCCTTTTGCTGGCTTTGGCTTGCGTCATAGTGGCTGCCGCCCGCCCGCAGTTCGGCACCAAGGTAGACACAACTGAGCGCTACGGCATAGAGGCCATCATAGCCATGGATGTGTCTAACAGCATGCTTGCCGAGGATGTTAGCCCCAGCCGTTTGGACAAGGCTAAGATGCTCTTCAGCAACATGATAGATGGCATGCGCAACGATATGGTGGGAGTGGTGGCTTTCGCCGGCGACGCTTTCGTGCAGCTGCCCATAACGAACGACTACGTCTCTGCCAAGATGTTTCTCGACCAGATTAACCCCTCGCTTATCCGTGTGCAGGGTACTGATATAGGCGGGGCGATTGACCTTAGCATGAAGTGTTTCACTCAGAAGAAGGATGTCTCACGCGCCATTTTTGTGGTCACTGACGGAGAGGACCACGAGGGTGGGGCAGTGGAGGCGGCTAAGGCGGCTGCTAAAAAAGGCATACACGTATATGTCCTCGGCATTGGCAGTCCAGAGGGAGCGCACGTCCCTATACCAGGTACTGGCCAGTACATAATAGACGACCAGGGAGAGCCCGTCGTCTCACGCCTAAGCGAGGACATGTGCCGCGAGATAGCTCTTGCGGGCAACGGGGCTTACATCTACGTCAACAACAGCTCATCGGCGCAGGAGAGTTTGGCAAAATATATCGACAAACTCGCCAAGGCTCATCTGGAGACCAACGTATATAGTGAGTTCGACGAGCAGTTCCAGGGCTTCCTCATAATTGCTCTTGTGCTGCTCATCCTGGATGTGCTGCTGCTCGAGCGAGAGAACCATATCTTTAAGTCGTGGCATTTCTTCAAGCGCATCTCCCTCGTGCTTGTGATTTCCGCCCTCGCCTTGGGCGCACAGGCGCAAAGCTACCGCGACTACATAAGGCGCGGCAACCGACTTTTCCGCGACAGTGTGTTCGACAAGGCGCAGGTGGAATACCAGAAGGGCTACCAGCGCGATTCCAACAGCGTGCAGGTTCTCTACGACCTCTCCAATTCCCTGCTCTATCAAGACCAGGCGGAGGATGCCATGAAACTCCTCCAGAAAGCCAGCCAGATGGAGCGTAACCCCTCTCGACGCGCCAAGATATTCCACAATATGGGAGTTATCATGCAGGGGCAGAAGCAGTTCCGCCAGGCAATAGAGTGCTACAAGGAATCGCTGCGCAACAACCCTGGCGACAACGAGACGCGCTACAATATGGTGCTCTGCCAGCGCCAGCTTAAGGATGACGAGAACGGGCAGCAGAACCAGAACGAGCAGGACGACCAGGGCAAGAGCAACAAGCAAGACGAGCAGCAACAGCAACAGCAGCAGGAGAAGCCCGACCAGCAGCAGCAACAGCAGCAGACCGACAAGAACGAAATGAACAAGGACAACGTGGAGCAGATGCTGAAAGCGGCACTGCAGAACGAGCGCCGCACGCAGGACAAACTCCAGCAGCAACAGCAGCAGCCACAGTCCAGAAGACTACAGAAACAATGGTAAAAAAATTACTATATATAGCGTTTCTCTCCTGCCTCGCCACGCTTCATGCGGCGGCTCAGGTGAAGGTGACAGCCAAGGCTCCCTCCCAGACCGAGGAGGGGCAGCGCATAACAGTTAGCTACACGGTTAACACTCAGGATGTTGACGATATCAGCGTGGGAGATTTCCCTGGCTTCGAGCTGCTCTATGGGCCCACGGCAAGCCGCCAGAGCAGCTATTCTATCATAAACGGCAAATCGTCCACCAGTAGCTCCATCACCTACACATACACGCTCCTCGCCTCTAAGGAGGGCACATACAAGCTCCCCGTAGCCACCGTGAAGTCGCACGGCAAGGAATATAAGAGCAACCAGCTGAGCGTGCAGATTCTGCCCGGCACGGGGGGAGGCTCTTCCTCTGGCGGCACTGGCGGCGCAGGTCAGCAGCAGGGAGCCTCGCGCATGCGCACGCAGGACGCTGGAGACAAAATCACCTCCAACGACCTCTATTTCACCGTCACTGCCAGCAAGACCAACGTTTATGAGCAGGAAGCTATTTTGCTCACTTACAAGCTCTACACGCTTGTCTCCATAGACCAGTGCGACGGCAAGATGCCCGACCTCGACGGCTTCCTCATCCAGGAGCTTCCGCTGCCCCAGCAGAAATCGCTTAAATACGAGAACGTTAACGGCAAAAATTACGGCACCGTTGTCTGGAGCCAATATCTCCTCTTCCCGCAAAAGACCGGCACAATGAAGGTGCCAGCCCTGAGTTTCGAGGCTGAAGTGGTGCAGCAAGACCGCAGCCTCGACCCATTCGACGCTTTCTTCAGCGGCGGAGCCTCGCTGGTGAGGGTGAAAAAGACTGTGGTAGCCCCGGCTGTGGAGTTCCAGGTTAATCCCCTGCCCGACAAGCCAGCCAATTTCTCTGGTGCAGTGGGCACTGATTTCCACATCAGCGGCTCGCTCTCTCCAGAGCAGGTGGATGCCAACGATGCCGTGCAGCTGCGCCTCGTGGTGAGCGGTACTGGTAACATGAAACTCATGAATTCTCCCACAGTCGACTGGCCCAAAGATTTCGAGACTTACGACCCGAAGGTTAACGACAAGACGAAGCTCGGCGCTGGCGGTGCCACGGGCAATGTGGTTTACGACTATACAGCCGTTCCTCGCCATGGGGGCAAATACTCCATCTCGCCCGTTGAGTTCTGCTATTTCGATACTGGGACGCGCAGTTACCGCACCATCACGACCGACTCCTTCCACGTGGCGGTGGCAAAGACTTTCTCAAAAGTCTCTGACACGAAGGTGAACCAGGAGGACCTGAAAGTGCTGAACAGCGACATACGTTACATAAAGATAGGCTCAAAGGGGGCTCAACATCAGGGTGTCGACTTCTTCGCCAAGCCCGCCTACTTCCTTGCTTATCTCATCCTGCTGCTGCTGTTCCTCGCCTTTGTAGTAGTCTACTATCGCGTGGCGAGGAGCAAGTCCAACGTTGTGCGTCGCCGTGCTGGAAAGGCAGGCAAGGCTGCCGCAAAACGTCTCAGGCTGGCCAGTCAGTTGCTCCGCCAGTCGCGTGCCGACGAGTTCTACGACGAGGTCATGCGTGCCCTCTGGGGCTACGTGAGCGACAAGCTTAATCTGCCCCTCACCAGCCTCTCCAAGGACAACGTGGGCGAGCAGCTTAAGAGCCGCGGCGTGGAGGAGGAGGTTGTGAGCCGCTTCCTTCAGGCGCTGGAGGACTGCGAGTTTGTCCGCTTCGCTCCAGGCGACCCCAGCGCCACCATGGACAAGCTTTACGCTGATGCCACAGAAGTGATAAATCTCTTAGATGCCAAGTTATGAAGATATTCTATTTCATCGTTATATTTCTCGCCCAGGGCGTTGTCTGCCGTGCCGCCCAGCCCGATTCGCTTAAGGTGTCTGCCGACAGCGCCTACGCGGCAGAGGACTATCATCTTGCCGCCCGGCTCTATTCGCAAGCGGAGCCCACGGCGGCTGTTTGCTACAACTTGGGCAATTGCTATTACCGGCTCGACGAGATGGCGCGCGCAGTGCTCTGGTACGAGAGAGCCTCGATGCTCGACCCCAGCGATGCCGACATTCGCTTCAACTTAGGCATGGCGCGTGGCAAGACTATAGACAAGGTGGTTCCCAAACACGAGATTTTCTTTGTCAACTGGTACACCTCCCTCGTCAATGTGGCAAGTGTGGACGAGTGGGGGCGCCTCTCCTTAGCCTTTTTTGCCTGCGCCCTGGTCTGCCTCGTTCTCTGCGTCACGCTCAGGTCCATAGTGTTGAAGAAGATTTCTCTCTCCGCCTTTGCCGTGCTGCTCGTGTTCACCGTTGTGGGCAACGTCTGCGCTTTCTCGCAGCGTTACCGCCTGCTTCACCGCACGGGAGCCATAGTGATGGATGCCTCGGCCGTGGTGAAGAGCACCCCATCCTCTTCGGGCAGCGACCTTTTTGTGCTACACGAGGGCACAAAAGTGGAGATAAAGGACAGCACCCTCAGCGACTGGTACGAGATTGAGCTTGCCGACGGCAAGGTGGGCTGGATAGAAAGCCGCCAGATAGAGATTATTTAGTCACTGCTCGCGCACCGCTCCCCATGGACCAGCTTAGGGCGACAGACCAGAGCTTGCTTCTCCTCCTAAACGGAGCTCACTGCCCCTGGCTCGACGGTGTCATGTGGGCTCTCTCCGACACACTCACTTGGTCGCTCCTTGCCCTTGCCCTGCTCTTCCTCGTGGTAAGGGCATATAATTTACGCCAGTTCCTTGTTTTTCTCACCATGTTTGCCCTCGCCATCCTTCTGGCAGACCAGCTTAGCAGCTCTCTTTTGAAGCCTCTCTGCCACCGCTTGCGCCCCACTCACGACCCCTCGGTGGCAGGCATGGTGCACACTGTCCGCGGCTACCTTGGCGGTCAATACAGTTTTGTCTCCAGCCACGCCGCCAATCTCTTCGCTCTTGCCACCTACGTTTCCATGGTGCTGCGAGGTCGCCTGCTCACTGTCTCGCTTTTCCTGTGGGCAGCCCTGGTGGGCTATTCCCGTGTTTATCTTGGCGTTCACTATCCTGGCGACGTGTTGTGCGGAGCCATGCTTGGCATTCTCGTAGGCTGGGTATGCTACCAGCTTTTCGCCCTCCTCTTCACTCCTGGGCAGCGTCCTCCCGCCTTTTCCTTCCTCCCTTCTTGCCCAGGCGCGCCCATCCCCCACAGCGCAATCCTTCTCCTCGCCCTCCTATTCACCCTCCTTGGCGTTTGCGTGTGGGCTGTTTTCATTTAACTGTCGGGATTATCTCTTTAGTTTTCTATCTCTATTTCTACATTTTCTAATCCCTTACGGGCACTTTTGTGGGATATTGAGATAATCTCTCCTCTTAATAGCTATGAACCCATATAAGGACAAAACTAAGGACGTAGATTCGCCTTCAAATATACGTTTGATGATAAATATGTAATCTTGAAGCGATTTTTTCATATTTGTTCTTTTCTAATTCAGAAAAAAACCATACCTTTGACATTGCCTAACCCACGCTGATACTTCTTCGGAGGTGGATGTTAAGGGTGGGTGCAAACATAGTAAAGGCGTTTACTGGCGCTTCGGTTTTGACTCTGTAGAATCTCGCAAATTCACTGTTCGTCAAAAACAAAGCGATGTCAACGTCCCTGGGGTGTATCTCATACAGTTCGTGTTGGATTTCCATTGTACCAACAAGGCTTATGGATACCTGCTCAGCGTGGGGCTCTTGGCGTTGCTCGTTTCGACGAACAGGGCATGCGAGAGCCTTACAGGGTGGAACGGGCGGCAGACCGGCTCCACGTTTTTTATTATGTCTGCCATGAGAAACAAATAAAGTCCGTAAGGAAGCCGACGGAATAGGGCGCTTATGGATAAGTTGCTTGTTAGTTTTGAGGTACTTCTCCTTTCGTTTGCTGAGAGCAAACGAGGCGATGCGACTATATAAATAAACCAAAAACTAATTACTATGGAAGGAAAAAATTATCTTAAGTTAGTGTGGTTGCTTGGCTATATAGCCTTTGCAGCAGTAAGTTGTTGGGCGACGGCAGAATCATTATATATGCTATTGCCAAGTTGGCCAAAGGTGATGTGCTGGGTAGTTACAGTGGGTTTCTTCATTGTTGCCTCAATCGGCACAAAGATGATAGTGGACAGCTTCAACCCAAACATCTATCTGGAGCATCGAGGAATGCGCCTTGTGGGTGGAATCATCATTGTACTGATGTTTTGGCTAATATGCAGTATGCCTACGAACACGCATACGTTTTTCTACCGAAATGTTATCAGTGAAACTGTGGCACGCGACATCTCCACTACGCAAAGCTACCTTCGTCAGATAGAAAACAACACCTATAACAAGGCACAGGCAGAACTAAAGGTAAGTGAGCTTAGAAATAAAGTGGAACTAAAATTAGGTGAACTCGAAGCTGAGATAAAGAATGAAGCAAATCCAGGTGATGGTCCTAAGTCGCAAGAAATTCGGAGAGAACTCGCATCGTTGCTGAATGTTCCCAAGATAGAATCGCTTACATATAAAAGCACTACCAAACAACAGCGGGAAATATTATGTGACGCTTATCGCTCTAAAATATATGCCTTGCTTGATAACAGAATAAGCAATATCAGAAATGAGATACTATCTCCCAGCCCTCAAATAGTTAAGGAAGCAAAGACAGCAGGGAAGAATCTGGTAGAATTGAAGGGATTTATTGACGACGGAACCGTAAACTTGTATAACGCTAAGGATATAACCACTCAGGTTTGTGACAAACTTAACAATGGTTATAATATAATAAAACTGAATAGCATCTTTGTTAACTTCAATTCTGTGGATGATGAAAAGAAATACACAGACAATGACCCTGTCACGAGGGTTAAGAGCCTGAACAGCGTCTTTGACGTATGGTGTGATTATATCAAGGGGGAATATAATGGTCAGGGCTTTATCTACTGGATACTTATATCTATCCTTGTTGATGTTGCCGCCTTTGTGTTCTTTGACTTAGCATTTAGAAAAACAGAAGAATAAACAATCATTTAAAACAATACGACTATGCCAGAGCTAAATTTAAATTCTAAGGAAGAAAGTTCTCAAATAAAAATAGACCAACCAAACGCTCCAACAGAAGTGATTAGTTCCACAGAAAATTCTCCAACTACAGTTGTACAAGAAGGTCCTTCGTCGGAAGTATTTGATAACTCTAACAAAAATCCCATAGATATACATGACAAAGAAAAACCAATAACAGTTGTACAAGAAGGTTCTTCGTCAGAAGTAGTTGATGACCCTAACAAGATTCCCATAGATATACCTGACAAGGATACACCTATAATCATTTTTTTTGGACCGCGTGGTTGTGGCAAGACAATGACGTTAGTGAGGTTAAGCCGTTATTTGATAGGGAAAAGTTATAAAGTCAACCCCGAGGAATCTTTCAGACCAAATGATGATACGAAATACAAGCAACTGTGTAAAAACTTTGATTCAATGATTAACAAAAGCCTTGCAGCAGGCTCAACAAATAAGATTGATTATTTACTTGTGAAAGTTTATGATAAGGTTGGAAATCCGCTATTCCAAATTTTGGAGGGGCCAGGAGAGAATTATTTCGATCCCAAAGATCCAGAGAAACAATCCCCTGCTTATTTGAATTACATTATCAACAGAAATAACAGAAAGATATGGGTTGTTATGCTCGAACCTGTCAGCACGAAATATGGTATGGTGGAGAAAGATAGAAAAGGCTATGTGGATAAGATAAATAACCTGAAAAAAAGAATAAAGCCTGCAGACAAGGTGATATTTCTATTAAACAAGATAGATGAAACGGCTTTCGTTATTTCTCCTGGGAATGTAAATATGAGGCAGGCTAGAAAGTACGCAAATGATAACTATCCTAACATATTCGAAGCGTTTAAGAATTCTGTGCCTATACTCAACTGGTTTAAACCCTATAATTGTGACTTCACCGTATTTCAAACAGGTGATTACACGGTTTTAAAAGATGGCGTGACTCAGAGTTTTCAACAAGGAGATGAAATTTATCCCCGAAAATTATGGAATCTTTTATTGAAGAAGATTAGAGGGTAGAAGTTATGCAGGTTGATTTGTTTGTAGGAGGAGTTCCCCAGGGACAAGACTTCTGGGGAAAAGAAGAAGATAGAGCCTACATAGAAGGTTTTTATGTGAAAGATGATAAGCAGAAGTTTCTCGTGCAGATACGTACTCTGAACTATAAACCATATTGTTGTTATAATTATTTGATGTATCGGGATGTCATTGCTTATGATAGTAGAGGGGGCTCCTATATAGGTCTTACATTAAGGTTTGATGCTTATTGTAGGGACATTCTTACCATATATAACATACTTGACCTCGTTTATAAGAAGTATATATTAGGCAGTATATTAAAAGGTGAAAAAGGAAAGTTGAAATACACTGTTGGGCAGTTTGAGAATACGTCAGCTGTATTTAAACAAATGGAAGATGAGATTGTAACGTTAATAAATAATAAATGCTCATCGAGTAGCTTTGCTTCTTTGAACGGTTTCCCCTTGTTGGGAGCGAACTGTCCCCAGATATATCTATATGATGGTTATACAAATGATGATCTTGATACTTTAGTGAGGCAGTATGGAGGAGTGGCTATATCTCCTTATTATAAGAGTAAACAGACTGCTACTTTGGAGCAGACGTACGAAACGAGATTACTGAGCGCGAAGCAACAGTATGAAAAGGAGTTGCAATGGAAGAAACAAGAATACGAAAAAATTATAAATGATAATAATGCGGCTCTATCTATGGCTATGAAAACGCTTCAGGAACAGTTGCAAACGATAGCCAGTGGGTTGGAAGCTGAGGTTAAAAGGCTTGGTCGTGTAAGGGATGTCTCTGACATAGTTGCTAAGATAGAAGAGCCTCTTAAACAGATTGCGAATCCTATAGTGGAATTAGCTACTGCAATGCGTAGCTTTGAACATGGAGAAAACAATCTTGAGGAAGAAGGGGATGGAGGTATGGTATCTAAGCTTAGGCACAGAACCCAGAAGTTTTTGCCATTTGTTCTTGTAGTAATAAGCTTCATATTATTGCTCTACATAGCATATAACATCCATGGTCTACGTTCTTCGAGGATAAGCAGTAGTGAAACTAAGGTCGAGGAAACAGAGAGCAAAATAACCTTATCCGAAGAAATGGCTGAGCAACCTGATGGGTCACAAGCAAGCGAAGAGGTAGCAAAGTCCCAGCCAGTACCTGGTGTCGATGATGTCGCGATAAATATTGTGGAATATTCTGGTAAGGGCAACTTGCGGATAGGTACGACTTATACTGTTGAGGCTAAAAACGGTACTTCTAATGGGCGATGGAAAGTGGACGGCGCACATATGGAGAATGTGCCTGATAACAGAATAAAGATCACACCGGATAGCACGTCTGTGAGCATTATATATGCTATAGATGGTAAGGAAATAAAAAGAAGAGAATTAAGAGCGCAATGAGAGTACAACAATTTATTTTAGGGTTGCTTTTGTTTGCAACCATTATCGCCTGCGGTGACGGAAAAAACGTTAGAGTTCCTGTATATACTGAAGTTGATGATGACGAAGAGGAGGAAGTGGAGCAGGATATTAAAACTGGTGATGAGGTAGTAGTGCCTTTCCGCAGCGAGAATGGTGTTAAGTATGTGCAGGTTAAGTTGAATGGTGTCGGCTTAGAGATGGTTTTCGACACAGGTTGCTCAGGAATGCATATATCTGTTGCGGAGGCGCAGTACCTTTACAGTAAGGGGACACTTACAGAAGAAGACTTTCTTGGTGTTTCGCCAACACAAACTGCAGACGGTAGTGTCAATGTGAATATGGTGGTGAATCTTCGAGAGGTTATTATTAATGATCAGATAAGATGCCCCGATGTTACTGCTACCGTCTCGGACAACACAAACGCTCCCCTACTTTTAGGAAATGACGTGTTGGATAGGCTTGCGACCATCACGATAGATAATGTTAATAGTAATCTAATCTTCACGTTCAAGTAACATGAATTGCACATCATACGTTTTCGCCAGCATTCGTGGAGTCTACTCTCAATACCCTAACGACTACACAAAACCATTATTCCATAAGTTCCTTGAGCTATCTTCAGCCAATTCTCAGATAATAATGCACAGAAACGAAGGACTTGTCTATCACGGATATGTCCGCAAGTTAGAAGGAGGCTTGTCGTATATAGGCTTCTGCGTGGTACTAAACGGAGCTATGTTTGCCCGTACTAAACAGATGTTTCCTGTATTTGAGAAAGTGCTGACGAGTATGGCAGAAACTTATGGATTGCTTGCGTTGAACGACAAAGGAGATGTTATCCCCAGTTTCTCGGAATTTACTGAGCACCAAAAGAAGGTGGAGAATATCATTGTCGATATCAATAAGAATATAGAAGCCTCTGTTACGGATAGAGATTTGAAAGCGATACTCCGTGAGACTTATACGAATACGAGTGTCGAGTATAAAATATTTCCTGCAGAGGAAAAGGCAGAAGATATATTTGAGGCTGTTAAGTTATACGGCTATGTGTGCGTGACAAACGATAAACACTATGTCTCCACTTTCCTTGCCAATTACCAAAAGGAGATTGAAACCTATGTTGCCAAAGTAAAAGAAATCGAAAAGGAATACAGCGAGCTAAAGGAGAAGTACGACAAGCAAGATGCGCAGAACAAGGTATCCGCGATAATAAAGGGGCTAAGCAAGATAGTTATAACTGCGGGTATATGCCTATGTGCAGTACTTCTGTTTATTCGTTTAGAGGATAAAATTACTTTGGAAAAGACTAAAACGGAACTGAATGATGCGCAGTCTTCAATTGAATCACAAAATGAAACTATAGCGGGACTAAGAGATAAAGTAACCAATTTGCAAGAAGACGTGAACAATTTGCAAGAAGACGTGAAATCGGAACAGAAGCGGACGACAGAAGCAGAAAGTGAATATGCCGATTTCAAGCGCTACGTAGGTCGCTATATGCCTGTGGTGATAACTGATGTGAAAATAGGAAATGTATATAAAGATGGAGATATTGAAACGGATTACGGCAATCATATTAAAAGTAACAGTACTATGTTCCTTCAGCCCCAGATAACTTATACGGGAATAATAACAGATGTGTCAATAACTGTATATATTAGGCTTTATACTCCATCTGGAAAAATGTCTAAGGTAGACTCCCAGAGGGACTATTCAACATCTGACAGTTTTTATGTAAATAGTGGAGATAGCAATACCATAACATTAGTAGGATTGAGGAACGCCTCACAAGGATACTGGTCAAAAGGAGATTATAGATACGAAATCTGGTATGGCAAGGTGTGCTTATACGCCAAGACTTTTACTATTTATTGATGTTTTTGTTATGAGATTGAGTGATATAGGCTTATTTCTATAAAATTATAGAGGGCGTATCAAAATGGATTTTGCAAGTGGTCTGAGAGACGGAGCCACTCAATAGGGATGTTTCGAGGTGAAACCACCGAGGTCTACTGCTGCCAGAAGCCTTTCACATCCTTCTTCTGTCGTATAACGATATGAATGATGACAGGTAACAGCCCTTTTAAGAAGCCACAGAAAGTTTATTATATTAGATTTTATATATATAATATCATATAATATAAACTATCCTATCAAATAAGAACGGTGCAACCCTCAGCGAAACTAACCTTGCGATAAGCGAGAGGAGAGGGGGCCTCGACACTCTCCCGAGCGCCAGCAAGCTCAGCGAAGCCAATGATACTAAGTATTTACCCCTGTGCTAAAAGTTTATCAGATTATCACATACGCGCATATATAGATAATGATAAACTGATAAACTTCTTGCTGGCGGTCAATCCTCGGCGAAGCTACGAAGTTTATATTATATGTGCGTATATAGATAAATATAATATAATAAACTTTTTGTAAATCTTCAATTGTCTGTTTATTAGCGAACAAGCCAGGTTACAGTCAACGGTGCAACCCTCAGCGAAGCTAAACGAACCTAACGCTACCTGTTCCGCTTCCCCTAAATCACCGTACTGACATGCGTGAATCACCGCATTGACGCACGTGGATCAGTGCGATGACACGCGTGAATCAGTGCGGCGATAACTACTTGTTAGTGCTATGAGTGTTACTCCTATCGCTGTGGGCTATCTGACCTGCGTCACCCTCTCCGCAACTCCCTATATTTCGGCTATATGGAAACTTTGCTCTTGCATTTGGAGTGATTGGCATAGTTTTTGCTTACTGTGAAGGAAGAAAACAACAGATAAAGATATGGCAGAAGAGAAAGCACGAAACATAGCGGACGAGGAGATTCTGGGAAATACTCCTGAGGCAGGGAAAAAACAGGAGGCTAACGCAGGCGATATGCCTGAGAGAGAGGCAAATGACACTGCGCAGCCATCGCTGGAGGAGCGGCTGGCACAGGCTGAGGCACGTGTGGCTGAGCTGGAAAAGGAACGCCTCTACCGTCAGGCGGAGTTCGACAACTACCGCAAAAATGTCATGAAAGAGAAGGCGGACCTGATTCTGAATGGTGGCAAGAAAGTGCTGGAGTCGATGTTGCCAGTGGTGGACGACATGGAACTGGCTATACAGCACATAGAGACGGCTCAAGACGTGGCTGCCGTGAAAGAGGGCGTGGAACTGATAAGGAAGAAGTTCATGCAGACGCTGAAATCACACGGCGTGGTGCAGATGGAGGCTGTAGGCAAGGACTTCGACACCGACTATCACGAGGCCATAGCGCAGATACCTGCCCCCTCGGACGAGATGAAGGGAAAAGTGGTGGACTGCACGAAGAAGGGCTATACCATGAACGAGAAGGTGTTGCGTTTCGCCCAGGTGGTTGTAGGAGTGTGAACGGAAAAACGAAGAGGGGAGGACGACAATGGAAAAGAGAGACTATTACGAGGTGCTGGGCGTGAGCAAGAGCGCCACGCAGGACGAGATAAAGGCTGCATACAAGAAGATGGCGATAAAATACCATCCCGACCGCAACCCTGGCAACAAGGAGGCGGAGGAGAAGTTCAAGGAGGCGGCTGAGGCGTACGACGTGCTGCGCGACGAGCAGAAGCGGGCGCGCTACGACCAGTTCGGTCATGCCGGGCTGCACGGCGGAGCGGCAGGCGGTGGCTTCTCGGGCGGCATGAACATGGACGACATATTCTCCATGTTCGGCGACATCTTCGGCGGGCACATGGGAGGGGGCTTCAACCCCTTCGGTGGCTTCTCGTCAGGCGGTGGACGCGCGGGGCAGGTGTACCGTGGCAGCGACCTGCGCATAAAGGTGAAACTGACGCTGAACGAGGTGGCGACGGGCTGCACCAAGAAATTCAATATACATAAGTATGTGCCCTGCACTCACTGCGGAGGCTCGGGCAGCGAGGACGGACAGCAGCAGACCTGCGCCACCTGCAAAGGCTCGGGCGTGGTGTACCGCACCGTGAACTTCGGACTGGGCAAGATGCAGACGCAGCAGACCTGCCAAGCCTGTGGCGGAGAGGGCAGCACCATAAAGAATCCCTGCAAGTATTGCAAGGGCGAGGGCGTGGTGCAGGGCGAGGAGCTGATAGAGGTGAACATACCGAAAGGCGTGGACAACAGCATGGTGGTGACCGTGCAGGGAAAAGGCAACGCTGGCAGACGAGGAGGAGTGAACGGCGACGTGCAGGTGATAATAGAAGTGCAGGAGCACAAGGATTTCATCCGCCAGGAGCAGAACCTTGTGTACAACCTGCTGCTTAGCGTGCCCACCGTGATTCTTGGCGGTCAGGTGGAGGTGCCTACGCTGGAGGGCAAGGTGAAGATAAAGATTGAGCCCGGCACGCAACCTGGCAAGGTTATGCGGTTGAGGGGAAAGGGACTGCCCGCAGTGCAGGGCTACGGCTACGGCAACGGCGACCTGATAGTGCATATCAGTGTCTATGTGCCCGAGACGCTCAACAAAGAGGAGCGCAAGATGGTGGAGCAGTTGCAAAAGAGCGAGAACTTCGCCGCCACCCCTACCGTGAAGAATAAGATATTCAGTAAGTTCAAGTCGCTTTTTGACTGATGATGACATACTCCGAGGCCACAGACTATCTGTTCACCTCAGCCCCCCTGTTCCAGAACGTAGGGGGAGAGGCGTATAAGGAGGGGCTGGCAAACACGCTCGCTCTCGACAGCCACTTCCGCCATCCGCACCGCAGTTACAAGACCATACACGTGGCGGGCACCAATGGCAAAGGCTCTTGCAGTCACACGCTGGCGGCAATCCTGCAAAGTGCGGGCTACAGGGTGGGGCTTTACACAAGTCCGCACCTGATGGACTTCCGCGAGCGCATACGTGTGAACGGTGAGATGATGCCAAGGCAGGGGGTGGTGAACTTCGTGGATGGGGAACGCGGCTTCTTCGAGCCGCTGCGTCCCTCGTTCTTCGAGCTTGCCACGGCTCTTGCTTTCCTCTATTTCAAGGAGCAAAGGGTAGATGTGGCTGTGGTGGAGGTCGGTCTTGGCGGCAGACTCGACTGCACAAATGTAATAGAGCCTGACCTATCGATAATCACCAACATAAGCTTCGACCACATGCAGTTCTTAGGCAACACGCTGGAGCAGATAGCCGCCGAGAAAGCTGGCATAATAAAGGACGGAGTTCCCGTGGTGGTGGGTGAGACGAACGGGCACGAGGGCGTGAAGGCTGTGTTCCGAGAGGCTGCCCTGCGACATCACGCCCCGATAGTGTTTGCCGATGAGGCTGGAGAGATAGTGAGCTACAAGGAGGCTGCCGGGGGCAGACAGTACGAGACCCGCTCTTTCGGCAGACTCGCTGGCGAGCTCTCCGGGCTTTGCCAGATACCCAACACTGCTACCGTGCTGAGCGCGCTGAAGTTGCTGCGAGGGAAAGGTTACCGCATCTCGGACAACGACGTGGCGGAGGGCTTTGCTCACGTGTGCGGTCTCACTGGACTGATGGGGCGCTGGCAGAAGGTGGGCGACGCGCCGACGGTAATTTGCGACACGGGGCATAATCCCGCAGGATTGTCGCTCGTGGCACGTCATCTGAGAGAAATTCCCTGCTCGCACCTGCACGTGGTGGTGGGTATGGCAGCCGACAAGGACGTGAGGGAGAGCCTCTCCTTGCTGCCCAAAGAGGCGACATACTATTTCACGCAGGCATCGGTGCGCAGAGCCATGAGGGCGGAATTGCTCGCCGAGGTGGGGCACGCACTCGGCTTGGAGGGGCAGAGCTACCCTGGCGTGGAGCCTGCATTCAGTGCCGCCATGGCGAACGCCGAGGCAGGCGACCTCGTCTTTGTGGGCGGAAGCTCGTTCGTGGTGGCGGATTTCCTCGGGTTTGCGCAAAAATCAGGCAATCTGTCCGTATAAATATAATAAGGTATAAGGGCAGGACTGCCAGAGGCGCTTAATTGGCGCGAATTTCCGTTCATTTGGCTTTATTTTGCCTCTTTCGTTTGTCCGATTGGAAGTTTTTGTTTAAGTTTGCATAGCAAACACTAAACCTTTTAATCGAGAAGAACGAATGGAAACACAAAACCTCTCCGGCCTGAAAAGAGAAAACTTCCAGGCTACAGTTCAAGGAAAGCAGACTGACCTTTTCACATTGAGAAATGAGAACGGTATGCAAGTGGACATCACCAATTACGGTGGTGCTCTTGTGTCTATAATGGTGCCTGACAGAAACGGCGTTTACGCCAACGTTGTGCAGGGGCATGACAGTATACAGGGAGTGATGGACTCCCCCGAACCCTTCCTCTCCACACTCATAGGGCGCTACGGCAACCGTATCTGCAAGGGCAAGTTCACAATGAACGGCAAGGACTACCACCTCGCCATAAACAACGGACCCAACCACCTGCACGGAGGACCCACGGGCTGCCATGCGAGAGTGTGGGACGCGGAACCAGTGAACGATAACGAGCTGATACTGCGCTATACCTTCGCTTATTATGAGGAAGGCTATCCAGGCGAGCTTAAGATGGCGGTGCGCTACTTCCTCTCTGATGATAACGAACTGGTGATAGACTATCGCGGCACCACAAACAAGAAGACTATCGTGAATATGACGAGCCACGGTTTCTTCTCCCTGGCTGGAATAGGCAACCCGACCCCCTCGGCTGAGAACGTGATTCTGCACATTAACGCCGACTTCTACGTTCCCATAGATGAGACATCCATACCCACGGGCGAGATACTGAAAGTGGATGGGACTCCCTTCGACTTCCGCACGCCAAAGCCAGTGGGGCTGGACATAGACGCTGACTGCGAGCAGATAAGGAACGGAGCGGGATATGACCACTGCTTCGTGCTGAACAAGAAAGAGCCTAACGAGATTACGCTTGCCGCAAGCATGACAGAGCCTGTGAGCGGTCGCACGATGGAGGTGTACACGACGGAGCCGGGAGTGCAGTTCTACAGCGACAACTGGGCTGACGGATATGCTGGGCAGAACGGGGCGACCTTCCCGCGCAGAAGCGCCCTCTGCTTTGAGGCGCAGCACTTCCCCGACAGCCCCAACCGCCCATACTTCCCGCCAGTGGTGCTGAAGCCGGACGGAATATATAAGCAGAAGACGATATATAAGTTCGGTGTAGCTGACTGAGCCTGACCAAGCCACGACAAATAAATAATAAAGATATGAGCCAAAATAAACCAAAACGTAATTGGATAGCTATCATCACGATGTTCTTCATCTTCGCGATGATATCGTTCGTGACTAACATGGCAGCCCCCTTCGGCAACATATGGGGCTTCACATACGAGTGGGCAAGCACGGCAGGCATGCTGATGAACTTCATAGCCTACCTCTTTATGGGAATACCCGCAGGTAACATGCTTATCAAGTACGGCTACAAGAAGACTGCCTTGATAGCCCTGCTCATCGGAGCTATAGGCTTGGGCGTGCAGTTGCTCTCCGGCATTGCGGGGGCTGGTGTTGCCATCTGCACCATAGGAGGTGTGGTCACTTGCCTCAATCTCTTTATCTACCTGCTGGGAGCGCTCATCTGCGGTTTCTGTGTGTGCATGCTTAACACGGTGGTCAACCCCATGCTGAATCTGCTGGGTGGTGGCGGCAACACTGGCAACCAGCTCATTCAGGCTGGCGGTACCCTCAACTCACTCTCCGCCACTGTTACTCCCTTCCTTGCGGGATGGCTCGTGGGTACGCTCACTAAAGACTCCTTCCCCGACGTGGCGCCGCTCATAATCACGGGCATCTGCATCTTCCTGGCGGCTTTTGTGATAATAAGCTTCATAAAGATAGAGGAGCCGCAGGGCGATATGCGCAAGGTCACTTACGAGCATTCGCCGCTCTCCTTCCGCCACTGTCTCTTGGGCGTGATAGCAATCTTCTTCTACGTGGGAGTGGAACAGGCTACGCCAAGCATGATGAACCAGTGGATAAGCCGTATGCCCTTCGAGGGCGCAGCGGCGGTGGCTGGCTCTCTGGCGGCGATATATTGGCTGCTGATGCTCATAGGGCGCTTCATTAGCACGTTTATCTCTGGAGTTATCTCCACACGCACGCAAATGATAGTGGTCTCCTCGGTGGGCATAATTCTCGTCGTGGCGGCGATATGCACTGGCAGCGTGGTGGCTACCCTTAACATAAACCTGGGCTTCATAAAGATAGCAAATGCCGAGGTGCCGCTCTCTTGCGTGTTCATTTTCCTTTGTGGCATCTGCACCAGCATCATGTGGGGTGGTATATTTAACCTCTCCACCGAAGGTCTCGGCAAATACACTGCCAAAGCCTCTGGTCTGTTCATGACAATGGTGGTGGGCGGCGGCATAATGCCCTTCATTCAGGACCTCGCCCTGCGCCCCGTGCTGGGCTATCTGGGATCTTACTGGCTGATAGTGGCAATGTTGGCGTACATACTCTACTACAGTCTGATAGGCTGCAAGAACGTGAACAAGGACATCCCTGTTGATTAATCTGAAAAGACAAACATAACACACTTAACATTACAGAGATATGAAGTTGACAATAGACGATGTGAGAAGTCGCTTTATCAAGCACTTCGACGGGACAACGGGAAGCGTTTACGCCTCTCCTGGACGAATCAACCTAATCGGTGAACATACTGACTATAATAACGGTTATGTGTTCCCGGGCGCAGTGGAGCAGGGCATAATTGCCGAGCTGAAACCAAACGGCACGCGTACCGTGCAGGCTTATTCCATAGACCTGAAAGACCGCACAGAATTCTCCCTCGACGACGAGAAGGGACCAAGCGCCACGTGGGCACGATACATCTTCGGCGTGTGCCGTGAGATGATGGCTTTGGGTGTTCCCGTAGAAGGGTTCAACACAGCTTTCGCAGGCGACGTTCCTTTGGGAGCCGGAATGTCGAGCTCAGCCGCGTTGGAGAGCACATACGCCTTCGCACTGAACGACATGTTTGGCGACAATAAGATTGAAAAGATGGAACTGGCTTTGGTGGGTCAGCGCACCGAGCACAAATATGTGGGCTGCAACTGCGGCATTATGGACCAGTTCGCAAGCGTCTTCGGCAAGAAGGGCTCGCTCATGCGACTCGACTGCCGCAGTGGCGAGTATGCCTACTTCCCCTGGGAGCCGAAGGGCTATAAGCTGATGCTGGTGAACAGCTGCGTGAAGCACGAGTTGGCTGGCTCGCCCTATAACGAGCGCCGCCTATCATGCGAGAAAGTAGCAGCCATCATCGGTAAGCACCATCCAGAGGTTAAGACACTGCGCGATGCCGACATGGCAATGCTCGACGAGGTAAAGCCGGAGATAAGCGACGAGGAATACCGCAGGGCACGCTACGTGATTGGTGAGGTGCAGAGAGTGCTGACTGTTTGCGACGCTCTGCAGGCCGGCGACTACGAGACTGTGGGCAAGATGATGTATGAGACACACCATGGGCTGAGTAAGGAGTACGAGGTTAGCTGCGAAGAACTGGACTTCCTGAACGACGTGGCGAAGGAAGAGGGCGTTACCGGCTCCCGCATCATGGGCGGTGGCTTCGGTGGCTGCACCATCAACCTGGTGGCAGAGGAACTATACGACCACTTCAAGGAGGTTGTCAAGAAGCGCTTCGCCGAGAAATACGGCAAGGAACCCATTGTAATAGACGTGGTTGTGGGAGATGGCTCACGCAAACTTTGCTGATCCAGCGCTGCTACGATTTTAAGCAAAAAGCAAGAAGGATGCCTGCCCGGGCATCCTTTTTTCGCTTCTTTAAGAAAAAAAGTGTGGTTCAAACACAATCTTTTTGTTATTTTTGTTATATTTGTAAGGTAAATGTGTTTAAATCATTAATCAAAGACATAGTACTATGAAAAGGGTTTTTAAAAGCTTGATGCTCTCTGGAGCGCTTGCAACCGCTCTGGCTGCCTGCACTAGCCAGCAAGAGATGGGCGGTGAACTGACGAAATCTGGGCTCAATCCCCAGGATTTCGACACAGTTTACGTTGATTCCATCCAGGGAGAAAAAGAAGTGCATCTGTATGCTCTGCACAACGAGAGTGGGATGGAGGTGTGTGTGACTAACTTCGGAGGTCGTGTGGTCTCCATCGTGGTGCCTGACAAGGACGGTAACCCGACGGATGTCGTGCTGGGCTATCCCACAGCCGCAGACTACTTCCCAGAGGTTCATGCCAGTGACTTTGGCTCGTCGGTAGGCCGTTATGCCAATCGCATACAGAACGGCAAGTTGCCCATCAATGGCGACACCATACAGCTGGCACAGAACAACTATGGTCACTGCCTGCATGGCGGACTGCACGGATGGATGTATCAGGTGTATGACGCTGAACAGGTGGACGACAGCACACTGAAGCTCTCTCTCACAGCCCCTGACGGCGAGAATAACTTCCCTGGAGAGGTGAAGGTGACCGTAACAATGAAAGTGACCGAGGACAACGCCCTTGACATAACTTATGAAGGCACGACGGACAAGACAACTGTGCTAAACATGACGAACCACAGCTACTTCAACCTGAACGGCGACCCGACGCAGCCTATCACAAACTGCATCGCCCAGATAAATGCGGACCAGTATACCCCAACTGACAACACCTACATGACAACTGGAGAGATAGCCCCTGTTGAGGGAACTCCTTTTGATTTCACTCAGCCGAAGGAAATAGGCGCTGACTTCATTTGCGACGAGCCTGCCGAGGCACTGGTGGCAATAGAGGATGGCGAGGACCACACAGGTTATGATCATAACTGGGTGCTGAACACTTATAAGGACGGTCAGGGTGACGACTCACAAGTTTGCGCCACGGTTTATAGCCCCATAACAGGCATACAGTTGGACGTTTACACCAACGAGCCAGGTATACAGTTCTACACGGGCAACTTCCAGAATGGCACCGTAGTGGGCAAGAAAGGCATAGCATATCCGAAGAACGCCGCTTTCTGCTTAGAGTCACAGAAATTCCCCGACACACCTAACAAGCCTGACTGGCCGACTTGCATTTTGAATCCAGGAGAGAAGTATTACAGCCATTGCGTGTTCAAGTTCTCCATCCACGAAGAATAATCTCAAATCTAAAACTTAATAATAAAACATCACAATGAATTGGACCTCAAATGAATTTGTTTGGTTAGACTGGGTGATACTCGCCATCGGTATCATAGGCGTTGTATGGGGCGTGTACCACGCCATAATGAAAGACAAAAAGGCACAAAAGGGTGCCGACTCCTCAGCCTACCTCTTTGGAAAGGGAGAACCCTGGTACGTAATCGGTATGGCAATCTTCGCCGCCAATATCGGTTCGGAGCATCTGGTCGGACTGGCCGGCACGGGAGCAAAGAGTGGTGTCGGTATGGCACATTGGGAGATGCAAGGCTGGATGATTCTTATCTTGGGTTGGCTCTTCGTCCCCTTCTATCAGTTGCTAATCAACAAGATGGGAAAGATTATCACCATGCCCGACTTCCTGAAGTTCCGTTATACCAAGGCTACGGGCTCATGGCTATCCATAATCACGTTGGTGGCTTATGTGCTCACTAAGGTCAGCGTGACAGCCTACACAGGCGGTATCTTTTTCGAGTTCCTGCTGGGCATACCTTTCTGGTACGGTGCTATAGGACTTATAATCATTACTTGTATCTTTACGGTGTTTGGCGGAATGAAGGGAGTGATGACTCTTTCCTCGATACAGACTCCTATTCTTATCATCGGTTCCTTCCTGGTATTGTTCCTCGGACTGGCGGCTCTCGGTGGCGGCAGCATCACCTCTGGCTGGTCAAATATGATGAACTATTGCGGGCAGCTTAACAATGGCTACGGAACGACCCACATGTTCCACTGGGATCCGGGTGACAGCATGTATCAAGAATATCCTGGCTTTGTAGTGTTCATCGGAGCTTCTATTATAGGTTTCTGGTATTGGTGCACCGACCAGCACATCGTTCAGCGTGTGCTCGGTCAGCGCCCGGGAGAGGATAATAAAGCCGTTATAGCACGTGCCCGCCGTGGTACCATTGCTGCTGGCTTCTTCAAGATTCTCCCTTGCTTCATGTTCTTGATTCCTGGCATGGTTTGTGCCGCCTTGGCTTCGCAAGGTGCCGTTAACTTGGAGAACACAGACGCTGCCTTCGCCATCATGGTTAAGCACATACTCCCAGCGGGTGTGAAGGGAATAGTGACTATAGGTTTTGTCTGCGCCCTTGTGGCTTCTCTGGCAGCCTTCTTCAACAGTTGTGCCACTCTGTTCACCGAGGACTTCTACAAACCTCTGAAGAAAGGCAAGAGCGAGGCTCACTACGTGTTAGTCGGTCGTATTGCCACTGTGGTAGTCGTTATTCTTGGCTTTATTTGGATTCCAGTAATGATGAGCCTTGGTAGCCTCTATGATTATCTTCAGGGCATACAGTCGCTGCTTGCGCCGGCAATGGTGTCTGTGTTTGCTCTTGGTATCTTCAGCAAGAGAATTACGCCTAAAGCAGGTGAGTGGGGTATGGTAGGTGGTTTCATAATAGGTATGATTCGCCTGATTACTAACGTTATAACTGATACTGGCAAAGCTCAGATGGAGGGCGCTTTCTGGGACTGCACCCGCTGGTTCTGGCACACCAACTGGCTCGTCTTCGAGTGCTGGCTGCTTGTCTTCATCATCGTAATGATGTTTGTGGTTTCCATGTTCACCGCCAAGCCAAGTCAGGCGCAGATCGACGCTATCACATTCACTAAAGACTATAAGAAAACTATCAAGGAGAGTTTTGGCGTATGGGATATTGTCGGCACGCTTGTCGTAGTAGGTCTCTGCGCCGCTTTCTATGCATATTTCTGGTAAATTGGGAAAAAGAGGTGGCAGGGAATCTTTTCCTTGCTGCCTTTAGCAAAAAAGCATCTCTATATTAAAAACATAAAAATATGAACAAAGATTTCTATGAAAAGAACCCCAAGTTCTACGTTGCAGTGGATTGTATAATCTTCGGCTACATCGATGACCGGCTTAAAGTGTTGTTGCAGAAGCGTGACTTCGAGCCCTTCTCGGGCGAGCTGAGTGTCGAGGGAGGCTTCGTGCAAGAGGGAGAGAATATAGATGATGCGGCTCTACGTGTGCTCTACGAACGGACTGGCATTAAGGATGTTTATATCAACCAGGTCGGCACTTTTGGCAAAGTTGACAGAGACCCAGTGGACCGCGTCATATCTACGGCCTACTCTTGCCTTATCGACATTCACTTGTGCGACAGCGAGATTGTTGAGCGACATCACGGAATGTGGGTAGATGTGGACAACCTGCCCCCCTTGCATTTCGGTCACGACGAAATGGTGAGACAGGCTCTCTTACAGTTGCAGACGAGCATAGGGAGAAAGCCCATAGGCTTCCACTTGCTCCCGCCCCTGTTCACTCTCACGCAGTTGCAGAAACTTTACGAGGCTGTGTTGGGAGAGAAGATAGACAAACGCAACTTCCGTAAGCGTATATCCGAGATGTCTTTCATCGAAAAGACCAATCAGATAGATAAGGAGCATAGCAAGAGGGGAGCAGTGTACTATAAATATAATGAGGAACTCTATAAACTAATAAACAAATTTAGATTGTAACGATATGTTAGAAGAACTGAAAGAAAAGGTATACAAAGCAAATCTTGATCTGGTTAGGCAAGGCTTGGTCATCTTCACGTGGGGAAACGTGAGTGGAATAGACCGTGAGAAAGGGCTTGTAGTGATCAAGCCCAGTGGCGTAAGTTACGATGTTATGAAGCCAGGGGATATGGTTGTCGTTGACCTTAAGTCTGGCGGAGTCGTGGAAGGTGTGCTTAATCCTTCGAGCGACACACCCACGCATCTGGTGCTATATCGCTCTTTCCCTAATATTAAGGGTGTGGTTCATACCCACAGCACCTATGCCACTGCGTTTGCGCAGGCTGGTCGCGACATTCCCAACATCGGCACGACGCACGCCGACTACTTCTACAAGGACATCCCATGCACGCGCGACATGACGGAGGCTGAGGTAAAAGGTCAGTATGAGCTTGAGACTGGCAACGTGATTGTGGACGAAATATTGAACATCCGTAAGATTAATCCTGATCACACACCCGCTGTCCTGGTTAAAAACCACGGACCCTTTAGTTGGGGCACAAGTCCCGACAATGCTGTTTATAACGCAAAAGTGATGGAGCAGTGTGCAAAGATGGCCTTCGTGGCTCTCTCTGTTAATCCTGACTTGACAATGAATCCTCTGTTGGTGGAGAAGCACTACATGAGGAAACATGGACCTAACGCATATTACGGACAGAAAGGACAAAAACATTAATTAATAGTAATCTTTAAATTTAATAGCTATGTACGAGAATTTTGAAATTTGGTGGGTGACTGGCGCACAGTTGCTCTACGGAGGTGAGACAGTAAAAATAGTAGATGGCCACTCTCAGGAGATGGTTGCGGGGCTTAACGCAAGCGGCAACATCCCGGTGAAGATTGTCTATAAGGGCACGGCCAACAGTTCCAAGGAAGTGGAAACTGTGATGAAGGCAGCTAACAACGACGAGAAGTGCATCGGCATTATCACATGGATGCACACCTTCTCTCCTGCCAAGATGTGGATTAAGGGCTTGCAGGCTCTCCAGAAGCCTTTGCTGCACTTCCACACGCAGTATAACCAGGAGATTCCCTGGGACACGATGGACATGGACTTCATGAATCTGAACCAGAGCGCACACGGTGACCGCGAGTTTGGTCACATCTGCGCGCATCTGCGCAAGCCTCGCAAGGTGGTAAGCGGCTACTGGAAGGACGAGAAGCCCCAGAAGGCTATTGCCGTTTGGGCACGCGTTTCCGCCGCCTGGGCTGACGCTCACGACATGCGCATCCTGCGCTTTGGCGACCAGATGAACAATGTTGCCGTGACGGATGGTGACAAGGTCGAGGCTGAGGTACGTCTTGGCTACCACGTTGATTATTATCCCGTAAGCTCCCTGATGGAATATTACAAGAAGGTGACCGACGCTGAGATCGACGCTTTGGTTGAGGAGTACAAGAAGCTCTATACCATAAAGATTGACGAGTCTGGCGAAGAGGTTTATTGGGAGAAGGTAAGGAATAGCGCAAAGGCAGAGATAGCTCTTCGCAGAGTGTTGAAGGACGAGGGCGCGAAGGGCTTTACCACTAACTTTGATGACCTGGGCGGTGCTGACGTTGACGATCCTCACTTCTTGGGCTTTGACCAGATTCCTGGCTTGGCTTCACAGCGCTTGATGGCTGAGGGTTACGGTTTTGGTGCTGAAGGCGACTGGAAGACCGCCGCTCTCTATCGCACCGTATGGTTTATGACTCAGGGCATGGGCAAGGGCTGCTCCTTCTTAGAGGATTACACATTGAACTTCGACGGTGCCAACAGTGCTATCCTGCAATCACACATGCTGGAGGTTTGCCCGCTCGTCGCAGCTAACAAGCCTCGCCTGGAGGTTCACTTCCTCGGCATAGGCATACGCAAGAGCCAGACCGCTCGCCTCGTGTTCGACAGCAAGACTGGCGACGGTGTCACAGCTACCGTAATAGACCTTGGCAATCGCTTCCGCCTGATTGTGAATGACGTTAAGTGCATAGCTCCGAAGCCACTGCCAAAACTCCCTGTTGCCAACGCCCTGTGGATTCCGCAGCCTAACTTCGAGGTAGGAACAGAGGCTTGGATTCTGGCGGGTGGCACTCACCACAGTGCAATGTCTTACGACATTACCCCAGAGTTCTGGGAAGACTATGCCGAGATTGCAGGTATCGAGATGGTGCACATCAACAAGAACACCACCGTGGCTGAGATTAAGCGCGAGCTTCGCAATGGTGAGATTTATTACATGTTGAACCGCTCAGTACTGCTCTAAGCCATGGATGCAAAATCAACTATCACGTCCGGCAAAGCCATTCTCGGTATAGAGTTTGGCTCTACCAGGATCAAGGCTGTCTTGATAGATCAAGAGAACAAGCCTATTGCACAGGGTAGCCATACTTGGGAAAACCAGTTGGTTGACGGACTTTGGACCTACAGCATCCCTGCTATTTGGTTTGGATTGCAGGACTGCTATGCAGACCTTCGTAAGAATGTCGTTGAGAAATACGAGGTTGAGATTGAAAACCTGGCAGCTATAGGCATCAGTGCCATGATGCACGGCTACATGGCTTTTAATACCGAGCAGAAGATTCTGGTGCCCTTCCGTACATGGCGTAATACCAATACGGGAAAGGCGGCAGCAGAGCTTTCCAAGCTCTTCAACTACAACATTCCTCTTCGTTGGAGCATCTCTCACCTCTATCAATGCATCCTCGACAATGAGGAGCATGTCAAGGACATAGACTTCCTTACCACTCTGGCAGGGTACGTTCATTGGCAGATAACGGGCGAGAAAGTCATTGGCGTAGGCGACGCTTCTGGAATTATTCCAGTTGACCCAGCCACCAAGACTTACGACGCTACCATGGTCGATAAGTTCGACAAGTTGGTTGCTCCTCACAAGTTCCCGTGGAAACTTCTCGACATACTGCCAAAGGCACTCAATGCTGGAGAGAACGCAGGCTTCCTTACTCCTGATGGCGCAACGAAACTTGATATCTCTGGTCATCTGAAGCCAGGTATCCCCGTATGTCCTCCCGAAGGCGACGCTGGCACTGGTATGGCTGCCACCAATTCAGTCAAGCAGCGCACTGGCAATGTATCAGCGGGCACTTCGTCGTTCTCCATGATAGTTCTGGAGAAGGAGCTGAGCAAGCCTTACGAGATGATAGATATGGTAACTACTCCTGACGGCTCTCTGGTAGCGATGGTGCACTGCAACAACTGCACATCCGACATCAATGCCTGGGTGAAGATATTTAAGGAGTTCATGGAAATTACGGGACAGGAGGTTAATATGGGCAAGCTCTATGCCGACCTCTTCAACGTTGCCATGAAGGGTGAACCCGACTGCGGCGGACTTATCTCTTACAACTATGTCAGCGGTGAGCCCGTGACTGGTCTCGAGGATGGGCGTCCTCTCTTTGTTCGCTCTGCCAACGACAAGTTCAATCTCGCCAACTTCATGCGTACTCACCTCTATGGTGCAATTGGCGTGCTGAAGGTAGGTAATGATATTCTGCTGAAGGAAGAGAAGATTAAGGTCGACCGCATCACTGGTCACGGTGGCTATTTCACCACTCCGGGTGTTGGTCAGCGTATGCTGGCAGCTGCCCTCAATTCCCCAATTTCTGTCATGGAGACCGCTGGAGAGGGTGGCGCGTGGGGTATTGCCCTGCTGGCTTCCTACGTAGTCAATAATCCTGACCACCGTAATCTTGCCGACTGGCTGGACCGCATGGTATTTGCCAACAACACTGGCACAGAGGTTATCCCCACTCCAGAGGACGTGGCAGGATTCGATAAGTATCTTGAGAACTACAAGCGTGGGCTTGCAATTGAGAAGGCAGCTGTAAAGAGTAAAAAGTAAAAAAACGTAAGAAAATGGCTAATTCAATTGAAGTTCTGAATAAAGCCGCGGACAACATCCGCATTCTTGCCGCCAGTGCGGTTGAGAAGGCTAAGAGTGGTCATCCAGGAGGTGCTATGGGTGGAGCGGATTTCATCAATGTCCTCTTCAGCGAGTACTTGCAGTTCGACCCGGAGAAGCCCGCGTGGGTAGGTCGTGACCGCTTCTTTCTTGACCCTGGTCACATGGCACCGATGCTTTACAGCCAGTTGTGCCTCATAGGGAAGTTCACGCTCGATGAGCTTGCCAGCCTGCGTCAGTGGGGTTCTCCTACCACGGGACATCCCGAGTTTGAGATCGCTCGCGGCATTGAGAATACCTCTGGTCCTTTAGGACAGGGACATTGCTTCGCTGTAGGAGCTGCCATAGCTGCAAAGTTCCTTGCCGCCCACACTGGCAATCCCACTTTTGAGAAAGAGACAATCTACGCCTACATCTCAGATGGTGGCGTGCAGGAGGAAATTTCCCAAGGCGCGGCACGCATAGCTGCTACTTTAGGTCTTGACAACCTCATCATGTTCTACGACAGCAACGACATCCAGCTCTCCACCGAGACAAGTGTAGTGATGAGCGAGGATACTGGCGCCAAATATCGTGCTCTTGGTTGGGAAGTCATAGAGATTAACGGTAACGATGCCGCTCAGATCCGTGCTGCCCTTGACCAGGCAAAGCAGGTTACTGGCAAGCCGACCCTCATCATAGGTAAGTGCATAATGGGTAAGGGAGCCCTTAAGGCCGACGGTTCGAGCTATGAGCGCAATTGCAAGACTCACGGGGCACCTCTGGGAGGCGACGCGTACACTAACACCATCAAGAACCTTGGTGGTGATCCTGCCAATCCATTCAGCATATTCCCCGAAGTGCAGGAGATGTATAACAACCGCATCGAGGAGCTGCGCGGCATCTCTGCCAAGCGTCATGCCGAGGAGGCTGAATGGGCAAAGCAGAATCCAGAGAAGGCTGCCGCACAGGATGAATGGTTCAGTGGCAAGGCTCCGCAGATTGACTGGAGCAAGTGTGTGCAGAAGGACAACGATGCCACGCGTAACGCAAGTGCAGCTTGCTTGGGCGTTCTCGCTCAGCAGGTGCCCAACATGATTTGCGCCAGCGCCGACCTCTCCAACAGCGACAAGACCGACGGCTTCCTGAAACAGACCCATGCCCTGCAGGCTGGCGACTTTAGCGGAGCGTTCTTCCAGGCTGGTGTCGCCGAGCTTAGCATGGCTTGCTGCTGCATAGGCATGTCCCTGCATGGTGGTGTTATTCCCGCTTGCGGTACATTCTTCGTGTTCAGTGATTACATGAAACCCGCTGTCCGCATGGCTGCATTGATGGAATTGCCTGTGAAGTTCATCTGGACTCATGACGCTTTCCGTGTGGGAGAGGACGGTCCCACTCACGAGCCGGTAGAGCAAGAGGCGCAGATACGCCTGATGGAGAAGCTGAAGAATCATCATGGCAATAACTCCATGCTTGTTCTGCGTCCCGCAGATGCCAAGGAGACGACTGTCGCTTGGGCGATGGCTATGGAGAATACTAGCACACCTTCGGCTCTCATTCTCAGCCGTCAGAACATCAACAACCTCCCCGTGGGCAACGACTACGAGCAGGCTCGCTGCGGAGGTTACGTTGTGGCTGGCAGTGATGCCAATCCCGATGCGGTTCTCGTTGCCACTGGGTCAGAGGTTTCCACTTTGGTTGCCGGTGCCGAGTTGCTCCGCAAGGATGGCGTGAAAGTGCGCATCGTCAGTGTTCCCAGCGAGGGCCTCTTCCGCAATCAGTCAGCTGAGTATCAGCAGAGTGTGGTTCCTTGTGGCTCCAAGGTGTTCGGTCTCACGGCTGGTCTGCCTGTAAACTTGCAGGCTTTCCTGATTGGTGCCGACCCAAAGAGCAAGGTTTGGGGTCTGGAGAGTTTCGGCTTCTCCGCTCCTTACAAGGTTCTGGACGAGAAACTTGGCTATACTGCCGAGAACGTTTACAATCAAGTAAAGTCTATTCTCTAAAGAAATGAAAGTCACCGTGATAGGGTTAGCCAGTGATCATGCTGGCTACCCTTTAAAGGAATTCGTTAAGCGCTACCTCGATGAGCACGGAATAGCATGGAAGGATTTCGGCACTGACAGCACCGCTTCTTGCGACTATGCCGACTTTGGACACCCCCTGGCTCTTGCCGTTGAGGCTGGCGAATGCTATCCTGGCATTGCCATTTGTGGGAGTGGAGAGGGCATCTCCATGACGCTAAACAAGCATCAGGGCATTCGTGCCGGTCTGTGCTGGATACCAGAGATTGCTCACCTTTGCCGTCAGCACAACGACTCCAACGTACTTGTCATGCCAGGTCGTTTCATCTCCGAGGAGATGGCGGCCAGCATCATGGATGAGTTCTTGTCCACTGACTTTGAGGGTGGTCGTCATCAGAAGCGCATCGAGAAGATTCCAGTGCAATAGACTTTATTTATAGTACAAAAGCGGATGCCGCGTCAAAGGCGAGAGCCAAAGGCGCGGCATCTCTTTTTTGTCCTAACCTGGTATCTTTGGGAAATCCGTGCGTTCCCTCACTTCCGCCCCCACTGCGGAGTCAGTTCCACAAGAATTTCGAAGTTGCGCCCAGCCATGGGGTGTGAGAGAACGGTAACGTATTCTGTATTAAGGAGATTGTTTATAGCTCCTTTTATGGAGGCGTGGAGCACTCGCCACTGGAACTGCTTCTCCAAGGTCACGTCGCTCATGTAGTAAGGCTTCAGACGACCTGTTATGTAGTCGGGTTCGTTGCTTGTGGTGGTGTAGCGCTCGCTGTAGTGCGTCCACGTGTATGCCACTGACCAGCTGCGCCACTTCAGGGTTGCGGAGACGTTGGCTGAGGTCTTTGGCACGTAGCAGAGTTGTTTGCCGTAAGAGGCATCGTTGCTGTTCGTCTTGCGCCCCTTGTTTATGGAGGGCGTGTAAGCATAATTGCCGCGCAAGAGGAGAGACCATTCTTTGCCCATCATTATTTCCGCCTCAGCCTCAGCCTCCAGTCCATAGTTATGCACTTTCTTCACGTTCGAGGGCTGCCAATAGCCCTTTGCGTTTGGTGTCCACAGAATCCAGTCGGTGATGTGAGAGTCGAAGGCTGAGGCGTTGATGTGCAGGGAGTAGCGCGGCTTCCTTATTTGCATTTCCACTCCACCGTCGTAGCTGAAGCCCCGTTCTGGCTGTAGGTCGGGATTGCCGCCAGGCTGGAAGTAGAGGTCGCTCATGGTAGGATAGCGGTAGTTCCTTGCGATGGATGCCTTAAGTTTCAGATTCCAAGGCTTGTAGAGTACATAGTCGGCAAAGATGGCAGGTACAAGAGGCACGAAGTCTCTTTTGTAAACCTCCTCGCGCAAAATGGCGGAGAGGGAAAGACGCTCCACTGGTCGCCATTTGGCTGAGAGACTGAGATTATATTCCATCCGCCCGAGGTTGAAGTTGTCACCAATGTGAAAGGGGCTGCGGTCCCAGCTGCGCACGTGGTTATAATACATGGCGAGGGTAGCTGTGAGAAGCCAGTTTTCCCGAGGCATATAGTCAGCACCAGCCTGCATGAAGCCCGTGTTTGCCTTGCTGCGGCTGTGCGTTATGTCAGTATTTACTTCCTCGCGTGTTGTGAAATAGTCGTATGCTATGTCCTGGAATGTATAGCCTGCCTTCAGTTCCGAGCTCCAGTTGCTGCCCGTGTGAGACCAAGAGAGGGCGCTGTTGAGCGAGTTTTGTTGGTGCTCGTTTGTAAAGTCGTTTACGTCCTTGTAGTCAACGCTCAGGAATGGCAGTCCTCTGAGGCTGTAGCTGTACCAGATAGCGGCGCTTACTGTGTTTCCCCGTCCGTCGTTGTAATGCAAGTCCTGCATAGCGTTTACGTCGTGGAAGTATCCGCTTTTGTTCCGTTCCTTGGGGTGGTAGCTGCTTATTATATTGCCTTCCTCATCTCTTAGGTCCACCATTTTGTCGTAGTTCGTGTAACGGAAATTATTTTTGCTGCTGCTGTACATTAGGCGTGTGCTCGAGCTCCAGTGCTTGTTGGCATAGTTAAGGCGCAGAAACTGGTCGTAAGTGGAGAATGAGCCTATGCCTTGAACGTATTGTAGCCCCCAACCCTCTGTAGTTATTGGTCGTGTGCGCATCTCTATTGCACCGCCAAGTCCGCCTCCCACGGCTGTAAGAGACGATGCGCCATGCAGTAGTGTTACCTCATCCACAAAATATCCTGGTATATAAGATAGGTCCACCGTGCCCAGCATGGGAGAGTTAATCTTCATGCCGCTCCATGTCACCTGCGTGTGGCTGGGGCTTGTGCCGCGGAATTCAGCCGTGCTTTCGGTGGCGCGACCGTAGCTTTTAATGAAAAGGGTGGTGTGTTTCGTGAGAATGTCTGCCAGCGATTGTGAAACATTCTGGTGCAAAACGGTCGTGTCGAGCACCGTTTGTTGAAGGCCTGTATCTTTAAGTCTATGGGTGGAGTTTACTTCCACTTCCTCCATCTCTACCAGCTTCTGTGCGGCGGCAGACTGGCAAAAGAGCAGGAACAGAGGGCAGAGAAGAGGTGTTACTACTTGCCGCCACATCTTATGCTGTAAACCTCGGTGCTTATCTCCCCAAGGTTGGGGGTCCATCCGTTTTGGGCGGTCTGCACTTTCACGAAGTCGATGTATTGCAGATTTGCCTCTTCTCCATCGTAGGTACGTGCGTTGTGGATGCTGTAGCGCCCTGTGTCAGTGTAGTCAGAGCCCTTGTTGTCTGCGTAGCCCCAACTGTAAGCTGGCATATTGGATACACCTTTCTCGTAAGTGTGGTAGCTCACCAGGCGGCTGCCGAAGTAGGTGTGCTCTGTTCCTTCTATCCAGGACTGCCAATAATAATCTGAAGAATTCCAGTAGCTTAGGTATGGGATGTAGTCAGAATTGCCGTTGCAGTCTTTCCACACGGTGGCTGATTTTGTGCGTATTGGGCGGTAGTATGTGATTGCATATTCCGTTTGCTCATTTGCGGTGCCATATTCCGAGCCTGCCAGTTCAAACCATTGGTCGTTTGGCAGTCCGTCGCCGTTGTCGTCTTGGCTCACCCATATTATGCCTGGCTCGTTCTGGTAGTCGTAAGGATTGCCTGTAATTAATAGTTCCTCGCCTCCCTGTTCAGCCACGCTGTGGTCAAAGCCCGCAATCAGGTAGCCTCCTTGTCCGCCAAGGCTCACCATCCACTCGCGCTTTAGCAGAGCCAGCACCGTGTCTTGCGCTTGCTCTGCGGTGCAGTCGGATGGGAAGCGTTGACCTACCACAACGTAACCGTTCACCATGTGCCCAGGCGCAGGGGAGTAGTCATAAATTCTGTTCACGAGACTGTCACCTGTGCCTGCTCTGCGATATGTGCCTTCGGGACCGCAAACGTTTATGCTGAATGTCTGAGAGCGTTGGCAGGTGTCGTTCACCATTGTCAGCCTAACCTCATGTTTCCCTTGGCTTTCAGCGTGGAAGAGGTATGCCACCTCCTCGCTAAGACCAGTCACCTCTTGCCCGTCGAGAGTCCACGTGTAGTGAGCATTTCCCTCGTTCTCAATGAAGTAGGCTTTCAGTTTCAAAGTTCTGCCTTGTGCCATATTCATCTCGGTCCAAGGGAAGCGCCAGCTGAATGTGGAGTCATTGTCAGGCACTTCGGGAATCTCGTTGTTTTCTGGCTCCAGCACTGTCACTTTCACCTCGTCCTCGGCATAGCCGTAAGAGTTCGTTACTCGAAGACGAATGTAGTATGTGCCAGCTTCCTGGCGCACGAAGGTATAGCTGTCTCCCGTGGCAAGTATGCTGCCGTCGTCTGCTGTCCAGATTATTTGTGTCTTATCGTCAGTGTTTTCCAATGTGGGCACAAGGGTCAGTGCCTCGCCAGTGTAAGTCTGGTAGCGGGCGGAGCTAACATCCCACGATATTTGGGGCAGCAACTGTGCAGAAACCTCCTCATCGTCGCTCTTGCAGGAGCAGAGGAGGCACAGAGCCAAGGCAAATAAAGGAAGCAGACGCTTAATCATTTGAAGGCGAATCCGTTAGGGTTAATGCCGACACGAAAGCTGTCCGTCAGACTGCCCTCTGCCGTATATCTGTAAACCGTGCCGCTCTGCATGTAGTCCACCGCGTCACCCACGTAAATGTCTCCATTGTGAGGGTCCACTCCTATGCCGTAGAGCTTGTGGCGAGTGCCGTCCTCGTCAGTTGGCGCCCCAATGAAGGGTCTCACTGGCGGATGGCTCTCCGTTATTCCCATGCGGTAGATGTCGTTGTTCAGTATGTAGAGGTAGCTGCCTGTCGCGTCAAGCGCCAGTTCTACGCTCGCCTCGTCGGTATCCATTTCCCAGTCGTCTTCTATTACCCACGTTTCCGCATCTATGCGGTAAAGGTGCGGAACGTCATTTTGGAAGGTCTCATGTTCGGTGCCGTAGCCCCCGTCGGTTATTACCCACAGCTTGCCACGGCTGTCCAACACCATGCGCTTCGGTTGCCAGCTGGAGAGCGTGATGCTGTCGCAAACGGCATCCTTCTCAGTATCAATCACTAAAATGCTGCGGCTGTAGCACCAGCAGTTGGCAAACACATACTTGCCCCACTGCACCAACTGCTCCGTGGAACTGTAGCCATAGGCTGTCGGTTGCCCTGTCGGTATGCTCCCGATATAGGCGTAAGTCTGTGGGTTAAAGATAGTTATGTAAGGAGCGTAAAGGTCAGTTACGTAGGCTTTCGTTTGGCTCACTGGCAGCATATAGCGAGGATTAGTCATGTGTTCCGTGTCGCCTGTGGTCAATTGCCCTCGCACTCGGAAGGTTTCAGCGTCCATGCCCCAGATTATTCCGCTGTTCTCCACCGTTATGTAAGCCACTCCTTCGCTCAGCACTATAGCTTGCCCCGTGTCGCCCAACTTGCGGTCGTTGGCTCGGCGGAACACTCCGTTCTCCACCGTCCGCGTTTCGGGGTCATAGTAGCTCAGGCTTGCGTTTCCGCTTTGATAGTTGCCCTCGCAGAGCACGAACACTCCCTGCCCTTCCTCCAGAAAGACCGCTTCCTCAGAGCCATCATAGCTGGAGCAAGCTGCCAGACCCAAGAGAGCCAGAGCGGCGCAAATATTTGGCAGAGAGCCTTTAAGCGTCATGGTTTCCTTACAAGTTGGTTATCTCCCTACAACCACGTTGTCGAAAGCGAAGTAGGCAGGAGTGTTAAGCCCCCAGTCGCCGCTGTCGCTGCCATCCATTGAGAAGAAGAGGCTCGTGACCTTGCCAAGCTGGCTGAGGTCCACAGTCTTCCACATTTGCACTATGTCTCCGTCACGTGCGAAGTCCATGTCTAATGTAGCTCCCGTGTCGGCTGTTATTGTCAGGGTCATGTAGCTTCCCTCCTCTGTCAGTGCAGAGGCGTAATCGCTGCCATATAGCTCTATGCCAAGGAGATAGGTAGTTGGGCAAATCTGCATGCTCTTTATCTCACGTGCCACTCCGTCGCTGAAGGTCACGGTGGCTGGGCAGTAGGCTATCACGAAGTTCTGGCTGCCGTTGCTCACAGGCACGCTCAGCTGATAGTCGTATGTGCTGTGCTCTGCCGTGAGGGCGTCTATGTAGTTAGATATTGCCGTGCCTCCTTCCGAGAAGCCGTAGTAGCCGCCCCACGAGTTGGTCATTCCGCCTTGCAGCGAGGTCTCCTCGTCTGTCCAGCTATACTGGTTCGCGTTTGGACCATAGAGCAGTTCGCCGTTATATTGTTCGCTGTCTATCAGGCTGTCCCAGTGGCTGCCCTCGAAGGTGATGGTAGTGTAGTTGTCGCTCTCTTCCGCTTCATCGTCGTCGCTGCACGATGTCACTGCCCAGCCAGTGCCTAAAAGCATCAGCAGAGCCATAAATTTGATTGTCTTCATTCGTATGTTGTTAAGTTAAACACGTTCTCCTCGGTTCGTGATACCCTTTTGTGCGGCAGTCTGGCTGGGAGGTATTCTGGCTTGTCCTCCTCGCACAGGGAGGCTTACAGTTGCGGGACAGCTGGAGCTTTTCACTCTCGTTCCCCTCTGGTCAGATTCGTATTGCGAAGTTAGCTATACTTTCTGATATAGAGAAAATTTTCCCTTTCTTTTTTCCATTGGTTTCGGATAAATGTTGAAAGGGGAAAGAAAACATCTATTATTTTTTATGGGAATCCATTGCGACTTCGCCAAACTACAGCCGTTATTTTCAGAATGACCCAGTGCGCCATTCGGGAACTGACGTACGTCATTGGGCAAATTATTCAGTCTCTCTCTGGCAAAGGCGAGGCAGAATATCGTTGTCCATTATATGGAATATATCGGTCACAGTGTCGGCTCGCAAGAGGCGGATGCGAGTGTCGCGGAAATCGGGTATGCCCTTGAACAGAGGGGTGGAGGCAAGGTGGCGGCGCACGTGGAGAATGCCGCGTCGCTCGTCGAGCTGGGAGACGCTGGTGAGTACCTGTCGCTTCAGCAGTGCCAACTGCTCTCTGACGGTGAGGGGAGGCAGGGCAGTGCCGTCGAGCAAGGAGCGAATCTCACGGAATATCCATGGGCGGCCAAAAGAGGCACGTCCCACCATGACGGCATCCACCCCATAGCATCGGAAACACTCCTCTGCCCGTTCAGCGGAAGTGATGTCGCCGTTGCCTATTATCGGGATGTGGATGTGTGGATTTTCCTTCACACGCCCTATGAGAGTCCAGTCCGCCTCGCCCGAATACATCTGAGCGCGTGTGCGGCCGTGTATGGTAAGAGCCTGTATGCCACACTCTTGAAGCCGCTCGGCAAGGTCTTCTATTATCAGGTGGTTGGCATCCCAGCCGAGGCGTGTCTTAGCGGTGACTGGCGTAGATGGCACAGCCTGCACTACGGCACGGGTAATTTCCTCCATGAGGGGAACGTTTTGCAACAGCCCCGCTCCTGCTCCCTTGCCGGCTATCTTGCGCACGGGGCATCCGAAATTGAGGTCTATCACGTCGGGGTGAGCCTCCTGGCAGGCTATGCGCGCAGCCTCTGCCATGGCATCGGGGAAGCGGCCGTAAATCTGAATGGCGACGGGGCGTTCCTCATCGCTCACCTGAAGTTTCTGGAAACTGCGGCTAACCTGGCGCACGAGAGCGTCGCTCGCCACAAACTCGCTGTAGACCATGCTGGCTCCCATCTCGCGGCAGAGAGTGCGGAAACCCATGTCGGTGACATCCTCCATGGGGGCGAGGAAGACGGGGCGGGGACCAAACTCTACGTTGCCTATCTTCATGCGCCCTTAGCCTGGAACGCCAAAGCGTAAAGCTTCATTTGCCCCAGCATGGCCAGCAAGCCGTTGCTGCGGGTGGGGGAAAGGTGGTCGCGAAGACCTATGGCATTGATGAAATAAAGGTCGGCTGAGAGAATGTCGGCTGGGGTCTGACCGTCGAGAACACGCACCAATAGAGCCACTATTCCCTTGACTATCAAAGCGTCCGACTCGGCACGGAAGTGCACACGCCCGTCCTTTAGCTCTGCCCAGAGCCACACGCGGCTTTGGCAACCGTCTATGAGGTTTTGCTCCGTCTTATACTCGTCGGGGAGAGCAGGTTGCTCGTTTCCCATGTCTATGAGCATTTGGTAGCGGTCCATCCAGTCGTCGAAGTCGCTGAACTCGCTTATTATCTCCTCTTGAATCTCGTTTATGGTCATATAGCTTAATTGTCGTTATAAATAAGTTGCAGCACGCTTTGCCCTACAGCCTCCAGCACTGAGGGGTCTATATTTTCTGGCGTGTCGGCGAGAGTGTGCCACGTGGGACCGAAGCAGCTGGGGCCGTCCTCGTGGTAAGGCACTATGTCTATGCAGGGAATTTGCGCTATGCGGTTGACCGGCACGTGGTCGTCAGTTATGAATCCTCCGTCTCTCAGGGGAAAATAATGTCCGTAGCCTAACTGAGCCGCGAGATGCCATAGCATTTGCACCACGGGCTCGGCATACTGCTTGGAGATGCCCTCCATGGAGAAAGTGCTGCCGCGGCCGCCCACCATGTCGAAGAGAATGCCGTAACGGGCGCGGTAATTGTTCTGAGCCGCCTGAGCTGCCCAATACGAGGAGCCAAGGCACCACGTGGAGCCAGTGTCTACGGAGTCTACCTCTGCCCACTGGGGGCAACCGGCATCCTCCACATCGAAGCAGACGAAATCGAGCCCCGTGGGAAGCGAGACGTCAAACTGGGAGATGGCACGGGCAATCTCCAGCATCAGCGCCACTCCGCTGGCTCCGTCGTTTGCCGCTGGCACGGGGCTGTGGTGGTTTGCCTCGTCGGGGTCGTTGTCTGCCCAAGGGCGGCTGTCCCAGTGGGCGCAAAGGAGTATGCGGTCCTTCTTGTCGGGAGAGAGGCTGGCTATAATATTGTTGCAAGGAGCGGTGGTGCCGTCGTAGAGCGTTACGGTGGTCTGCTGCCCGCGCACCTCACAGCCAACCGCCTGGAAGGCTGCCACAATCCACTCTCCGCACCGTTGCCAAGCCTCCGAGCCTGGCACGCGGGGACCGAACTGGCACTGCGCCACTATGCTGCGCATGGCGCTGTCTGCCTGGAACGCTGGGCAAGGGCTGAGACTTATGGTGTCGGGACGTGATACGCCGCTGTCGGTGCGGTGGCCACATGAACAGAGCGTAAAGGCTGTGGTTGCCAGTAGGGTAGTGAGAGCGTATTTCATAACTTGTTCCTCTTTCTTAATTTATTTAGATAACAGTGTGTGGGGGTTAACTTTGTGTTTCGTTGTGGGGCGAGCCGGTCGCCTGGCACAGGCTCATGAGGCGCAGGAAATTGCCGCCCCAGAGAAGTCGCAGGTCTGCCTCGCTATATCGCTCACGCAAGAGACGGCGTGTGAGATTGATTACCTCGGCCGCATTAGCCACTCCTGGCACTCCCCCGTCACCGTCGAAATCCGTGCCTATTCCCACGTGTTGTATGCCCATCACGGAGACGGCGTGGTTGATGTGCTCGATTGCGTCGAGTATGGAGGCGTTGCCTCCCCCCCGGAGGAAACCGTCGTAGAGGGTGACTTGCATCACTCCCCCTCGCCGTGCGAGAGCTTGCATCTGCTCATCGGTGAGATTGCGCGGATGGTCGCAGAGGGCGCGGCAACTGCTGTGGCTGCACACTATGGGTGTGGAGGAAAGCTCCAGCGCCTGCCAAAACGAGGTTTCGGCAGCGTGGCTGAGGTCAACCATCATGCCAGTGCGGTTCAGCTCCCTTACCACCTCGCGGCCGAAAGGGCTAAGCCCGCCATGCTCGCCCTGCCCGCGTGCTGAGTCGCAAATGTCGTTGTCGCCATTGTGGCAGAGGGTCATATATACCACGCCACGGCGGCGGAAATGCTCTATCTGTGACAAATCCTTGCCTATGGCGTATCCGTTTTCTATGCCAAGGAATATGGCTTTCTTTCCCTCGCGCTTCAGACGGGGGAGGTCTTCGGGTTTCAGGGCAATGTCCACGAGAGTGCAATTGTCTGCCACCAGGCGTTCTATTTGGCCCAGTATGCGGTCAGTCTTTGCTGTTGTGGCAATGAGGGTTTCTGGGTCTCGCTCTCCCTGAGGCAGGTAAGCCACCATTACGGCAGAGTCGAGATGACCAAGACACATGCGGGGCAGGGTGGTGAGCCGTTCCTCCGAAGTGCCGAACTTCATTGGCGTGTCGCAGTGCGAGTCGAGCGTGAGTATGCGGTCGTGTAGGGACACCGCCTCGCGGAAGCTGGCAGCCTCGCCAGTGAGCCACGAGAAAAGTGGCATCATGGAAGTGTCGCCGCGCAAGATGAAGCATTCGGGATGCCACTGCACACCTAAGATGCTCTTATGTTCCGAACTCTCCACAGCCTCAATTACCCCGTCGGGCGCTATGGCTGAGACACGTAGATGAGGTCCCGGCTGGCTCACTGCCTGGTGGTGGAAAGAGTTTACTGCCACACGTTCCTGCCCCAAGATGGAGCGGAGCAGGCTTCCCTCGCAAAGGCTGACGGTGTGGGAGGCGTAAGTGCGCGGCTCGTCCTGGCTGTGTTTCAGCAGTTTTGCCTCTGGCAGCCCCTCTGCGATGTCCTGATGAACCGCTCCGCCAAGGGCTGCCGCAAGCATCTGAACGCCACGGCACACAGCCAATATGGGCAGCTGAAAGTCGAAAGCAAGGCGGATGAGCAGCAATTCCCCCTTGTCACGCTCTGGAGTGATGGAGTGCAGGGCAGGCGAGGGCTCCTCGCCAAGGAATAGCGGGTTGAGGTCTACACCGCCAGAAAGCAAGAGCCCGTCCACTCGTGACAGGGTGGAAAGGATGGCTTTGCGGTCCTCGTGAGGAGGAATGACGAGAGGCACGCCCCCAGCCTCCAGAACGGAGCGGTAGTAGCCCTCAGCCAACTCGCAGCCGCGCTCGCCAAAGTTGCCCGTGATTCCTATCACAGGTTGGCGCCCCAGTGCGGGTATGGCATGGTGCATTTCCGCATACGCCGCTTTCCAGTCGTAGTAGTCACTCATGGCAGGCAGTCTGGGTGGGCGTCCCTTTCGGGCAGCTCAGATATTGTCTATTTTAGGTGCGGTCTCCTTGCGTATTCCGCCAATGGGCACCTCTTTCTTCAGGCTTTGCTTAAGGGAGATGAGCGTCTCGGTGGCTATTACTCCAGGTATCTCCTGAATCTTGTTGTTGAGCAGCTCCATCAGATGGGCATTGTCACGCGCGTAGAGCTTTACGAGCATGGTGTAGGGCCCCGTGGTGAAGTGACACTCGACAATCTCTTGAATCTTGGCGAACTCCTCGCAAACTCGGTCGTACATGCTGCCACGCTCAAGGGTTATGCCTATGTAGGTGCAGGTGTTGTAGCCCAGACTTGCGGGATTCACGTGGTAACCGCTGCCGACGATGACTCCCATGTCTATGAGCCGCTGCACTCGCTGGTGGATGGCGGCACGGCTCACGCCGCATTCGGCTGCCACGTCTTTAAAGGGAATTCTGGCATTGTTTGAGATGATTTCCAAGATTCTTTTGTCCAAGTTGTCTATCTTTTCCATGGAGAAAATTCTTCTTATAGGTTAGTCTTCTATTATACAAAGTTACCA
>JAJPYT010000030.1 GCA_021204845.1 Prevotellaceae bacterium
GCATTGCCCCAGGCTCAAAGTGTATCTGGTCGCAGATGTTCACTCGGTAGCGCCCAGTAGTGAGTGCTTCATCCTCATCTTTATACACCATAAGGTCATACATGATGTTCTTCGTGGGGTTCTCTATCTCGGTTGTCTCGCTATACTTATCTGTCCATGTCCATTTATCATCTTCCCCTTTGATGAACCCGTCCATATACAATTCCGCCTCCGAGCCCTCCGGCATCACCACCTTCGAGAATTTCATGGGCACATAGCCGCTCCTTCCCGCTTCCACATTGCCGTAAGTAATGTTGGTCGCGTCCTCCACCATTGCCCAGTTATCGTCATTGTTCCAGTTCTTGCTCCCGTCTCCCTGCCATACCAGGTACTCCGGCACCACCTTTATCTCTATCGGCAGCGAGCCATAGCATGCATCCTCGTCTGCGCTATTCTTGAAGTGCATCACCGCCGTGTAATAGTACCCCTCGCTTAAGGTGTATCTATCGAGGAAACTTATCTCCATGTGGTAGTCTTCGCTTTCATCATCTTTCGTAATGCCGTCTATAATGCCTATGGGCAGGCTGTATTCGTTGAAGTCCTCTACGTCAAGCGCGTCGGCAAACGCGGGGTCGTCAGTCTCCACGAGGTACAGGTATTCCTCCCCATCCACCAGTTCCACGGCACTCTCCGCGCCACGCAGGTAGACGGTTATCTGTTTCTCCTCACCTACGTGGTTACGCCCTAATCTCACACTTGGCACATAGTTCTCTGGATATGTTATGCTGGAGAAACCAGTGTTCAAGTATAGCGCTGAGCCAGAGCATTCCATCATCAATGTCACATAGCCCCAGCAGGCTTCGTCGCTGATGTCCTCCCCCTCCTCGTCCAATACCGTGGTCTTAATAGGCTGGATAACCAATCTTATACCATTCTCCGACACTACCAAATCAAGGTATTGTTGGTGCAGGATCAGTTTGCCTTCCTCCACCAAACTGGCGAGAGTGCTATATCCCATATCGTCTGTTATCTCCTCCGCGTCAGGGTAGGCGGTGCGGAATGCCAGCAGTGCGTCTTGTATATCTCCTGTATACTCCTCCTCAGTCCCCAGGAACCAGTCGAAATACACTCCCTCTACAGTCTCGTCCTCCGCCGTCACGGTAGGGGTAATATGGTACGTCTGCCCTGCGCAAAGTGTTATGGTCGGGTCTGCCATCTCACCGTTTATCCTTAGCTCTGTTGTCGCTGTCAGGTAGAACTCTGCCGTTATCGCGCAAGCATCGACGCTGTAGTAGTTGGCGAATACGCTCGACCAATCATCTTCCAGGTCCTCCTCATTCGGATCTGTCAGCAGCAGAACCATATATGTAGTGTAGGGAGATATGTCGGTGGAGAGGTAGACAGAGAGTTTATCAACATCATTCGTGCTTCGTCTGCGAAACTCGTTAAGCGAGGAACCATCGGAGGTATACTCTTCGTTGTCATCATAATAGCAATAGAAGCTCAGCGTCTTATAATATGCTCCCGTCTCCTCATAGGTAGAGGAATATATTCTGGCTGCCGATGCCTTTGTGGCAGCGGCTATAGCATCGGTTGTAAGTTCAGTGATTTCATTCGCTGTAAGATAATCATCGAACTCCGTAAGGTTTATCAGGGCAAAAGCCACGGATGCGGTCTCCCCGTCACCGTTTGTATAGGAAGACGGGTCCAAGCCCATGCGCTCCATTATAGTCTCATAGTCCAGGTCCAGCCTCACCTCCGTGGCAGCATCATTGGTGCAACACGGCTCTACCTGCGCCACTGCCACTTTCGGTTTCTTCACCCACACCTTTATCTCGTCGAGGTAGAAGTCACCGCCGTCGGTGGAGGCGCAGTAGTTCTCCACCCGCAACTTGTACGACTTGTATGCGTTGCTCGGGTTCTGGAAAGAGAAGTATATCTGGAACCAGTCGTTCGTACCACTGCCAAAGCCCTGGTTATTAGCGTTACCTGTCAGCCATGTAGTGGCACATATCTGCCCTGAGCAGTGGCGGCAAATAACCTCCTCCGTGCCATCGTCGTCAATGCCCACTATGGAGAACATCACTGCCGCGTCGTCCTTCTTCTCCTCGCCCGCACTCTTAATCCATGCCGTCACTATCAGTTCCGAGCCGATGCAGAAGGGCTCCTCGAACGGCAGCTCAGCTATCACGCCTTGGTTGTCCGACGCGTCTATGTAGAGATGGAACGTGCTGGGGTCTTTTCCCAAGGTCTCGTCCTGCACGGCAGGTATCGTGGGAGTCTCGTTATCCCCATATACCTCTGGCTGCGAGCAATAGCCCGACGTTATGCAATATGTCTCGTATTGTGGCGAGCAGTCGTTGTAGTATGCGGTGCCGTCGGTGTGGTTCTTCGCGTCATTGTACATCGTCTGGTAGTCTCCGTTCTTCCACATCGAGCCGTCAAAGAAGAGATAATTGCTGTTGTCCCACTCTAAGGGATAGGGATACATAAGCATAGTCGTTTCGGGGTCCGCGTCTTCCCCTCTCCAAATCTTGTATCCGTATGTCACCGCCTTGGACGTGTCGTAGTCGAAGTCCAGCTTCGTCACTAAGGTAAGGCTCTCTTTCATATAGTCCGGTCTGCGCTGTTCCAGAGGACCCCACCATGAGCCGTCGCCTATAGCGTCGCCTATTAAAGCGACTTGGTGTTGGGTCATGGGAGTGCTCTCGACAGTGAACGTAAGTTTGTAGCGCGCTATATTATATTTTATTCCTCCCACCGTCCTTGTCACGAGTATCGTCACCGTGCTTCCGTCCGCCTTTCCGTCCCACCAGTTGCTCTTAGCGAAATATATGATTCTGCTGTCACCCGTCACTGTGGTGTTGACCAGATAAATGTTTATGTCGTTATTGTCAAGGCTCACGTCAAGGCTCACTGTCGCTCCCTCGTCGCCAGGCACCACGTATGAGCTGGCCGGCATAGCCAGTGTCACCAGTTCATTGGTCTGGTTGGATATGCGGTAGAAGGGGTAGGATATCTCATATTCCTCTAAGTATTTGTCGTCGTCTGTGTTGCCACCTCCATGATAGGCTTTATCGGTCAGCTTATAGAGGTCGGCATTATATTCTGATTCATTGTCCATTGCCACGACTCTGAACACCGTCCGCCCCATCAGCGTAGGTTCCCAGTATTCACCGTCCTCACCGAACGTGGCGGCAGGCACACCGTCTGCCCCTTGCTTGTACGTCTCCGAGAAGTCAGTGTAGGAGGAGACATCGCAGGCAATCTCGAACACATCAGGACTTCCGCTTGTGGAACTGAACCAGTTGTTGTATTCCTCGTCTGTGGGATAATGGAACGTCATAGTGGGTACCACGCTGTTGGCTCCCGTTAGCGAACCTGCCAAGTAACCGTTCAGCGTGCGGTAGCAGGTGCTCCCATAGTCATTCCCCAACCAGTCAATGCCACCATAAAACGAAGGTGTCAGCAGGTCAAACACGTCTTCGTCATTTGAGTGCGACGCTGTTTCAAAGGTTCCGTCTGTTAAGTAGTTGTACCATCGCTGATATGCGGTATAAAAGAAATTACTGCCAGCCTTAGAAGGGAGTGAGAGCGTAACGTCCGTTCCCTTATACACATATATTGTCTCCACCGACTCGTGCGTGGTCTGCAACTTGCCCTCTTCTGTAGCGCCTCCGCCGTACCATTTCGCGTTCTTGTGCAGCACCGTTATCTCCTTGTCCTCGTACTGGTTGCCGATAACCTGCCCCGTCGCCGCTCCACACGCTGACGCAAGCACAAGAACAAGCAGCGGTCGCCTCAGATTCCGCATCCCATGCAAGTGCCTTTTCGTGTAGTGTGTGTTCATGGTTCCAGTTGATATCTATCCATTCAGTCCTATGCCGACGCTCTCGGTAAGTGCCGTCTCAGAAGGGGTACTCATTGTAGGTTACTGTCGAGTACTCATTGTCTACCACCAAGGGGTACTCATTGTCGTCTATGGTCGACTATTCATTGTCGACTGTCGCAGGGTACTCATTGTCGTTTGCGGCAGGGTACTCATTGTCGTTTGCGCCTCATCTCACGGTTATCTTCCTTATGGTTACGCCCTCAGATGTTTGTATGCGCACTACTGCCACGCCGCTCTCTATGCCGTCTATCGTGCAAGCCACGGAGTTGGGGAACACTCTGCGCTGCAGCATGCCGCCCACGGAGTAGACATCCACCCGCTCTATCTCAGCGTTGGAGCTTACCGTCACCCGTCGGTGGTCGGTGGAGTAGGCGGAAACGTTATACAGCCCGTCCTCCGCCTCTGTCACGTCAGCTGCGGTCTTTATGAAGTATCGCCCGTGCGACGCTCCTTGCATATCTAAGGTGTAGCCCTCCGTCAGAGGCGTTTCCGTGTCCGTCTCCGCGTCGTAGAGGCTCGGCTCGCCCAGGAAGTCCACCCCGGTGAATGTCAGTGTATATTCGCTATCATCAGAGGCAAATACTCCCAGAGGAATCACCGTCAGCCCCCTCAATCGGTTTATGCTCACAGCCTTGTCCCCTGCCACGGTGTAGACCAGCGGCAGGTCATCCTTCTTCCACGAGTCATCCTCCATAAGCATAGCGTCCTCACTGCTGCTGTATTCGTCAGAGGCATCCACGTCGTAAGCCACAGCCGCACCGCTCATTCCGCCCTCTCCCTCTGCCCTTATGGAGAAGGATGTTGTCTTTGTTTCGTCTGTGCTTCCCAGCGTCTGCATGTCCTCGGTGAAAGTGACAGTATAGTCGCTTCCGCTGAACTTAACGAAGAACGCCCCATAAGGCTCTAAGAAATAATCTTCTGTGCCCCATGAGGTAGTTCCGCCACCGCCCACAATGGGTCCCTTCGTGGATTCCAGCCAGTAGCCATCTACATTCGAATTGCCATCGAGGAACGCCTTCAGAGAAAGGTAAGCGGTAAACGGATTTCCCACTATGGCATAGCCGTCTGTAGAAGGAGTAAGTGTCACGCTTACTTTACCGTCATATGCATATTGTATTACTCCATCATCATCCGTCTCCGTGAGACCAGATGAAATCAGGAACTTCCCTGCATCCGTCCTATCCAATGTCGTTGATGAAACAACATGACTCCCATCCTCCTTCGGGAAGCGGAATATGAGTTCATCGCTATTGCCATAAGCCTTTATGGAGAAGCCCTCTCCAGCCTGTTGCGATACCGAGGCGTCATTGTATACTGATGTCCATCCAGTAGAGCTGTAAACGGGAGCGTCAACGTTTTCTTTGTCATTGTCGGTATATACTATCTGCGTGTCATTTCCCCAGCTGCGCTGGAACACCATCAACTCCTCCCTGTCATTGTAGTCAGTGCTTGCTTCGTCTTCCCCCTCGCCATCTCCAGAGTTATCCCCCTCAGTCTCAGTACTCTCAGTTCCGTCCTTCCCCGTGAAATACAAGTCAGTGAAGTAGGGCGCAGTCTCAGTGCCGCTCACCTTTGTGTACCAGTCGCCCGACACCACCCCTTGCAGAGGAGTGGACACTAAAGTCCACTTGCCACCGGGAATCTTCACGTCCGTCCAGGCCTTCTCATAATCCAGCAGCTCAGGGTGCAGCATCATGGCCCCAGGCTCAAAGTGTATCTGGTCGCAGATATTCACTCGGTAGCGCCCCGTAGTGAGAGAACTCCCGCTTTCCTCTCCGCTTTCGCCATCGCTCTCGTCCTCCTGGTAAGCCATCATGTCATACATAATGTTCGCTGTCGGGCTCTCTGTCACATAAGCTGGCTTCTTAGATTCATCCGTTCCAAAGTAGTCTGCCCACTCCCATTTGTTATCTTCTTGTTCGCTATCTTTTTGTGTGAAGCCGTCTATATATAGCTCAACTGCCTTATCTTCGGGAATCACCACCTTCGAGAACTTCATGGGCACATAGCCGCTCCTTGTTGTATACTCTCCACCGTAAATAAGGCTCTCGCCATCCTCCGCCATTGCCCAGTTATCGTCCTTGTTCCAGTTCCCCTCGTCGCCGCCTTGCCATACCAAGTACTTTGGCACTATCTTTATCTCCATCGGCAGCACGCCATAGCAGATTCCCTCGTCGTCATCCTCGCTTTCGGTGGTTTCCTCATCTTTGTAATGCACAACCACCGCATAGTAATATCCCTCCTTGAAAGGATAGTTCTCTTGGTCGAAGTATATTTGCATGTTGTTGCCCCCGTCGCTTAGGAAGGACTGCACCTCGCTTATAGGCAGGCTATACTGGTCGAAGTCGTCCTGGAACATGCCATAGTCTCCATACATATAGTCAGGGTCGTTAGTGTCCACAAGATATAGCCCGTCCCATTTATCTCTTATGCTAAGTCCGCTTGCCCCATCCCTCAACTCTATTGTTAAGGCACTCTCCGATGATGTCACGCCTTCCGCTTGGTCCTTTCCTATGCGCAAGGCTGGCATATAGTCGCCTGGGTAATCTCCAATGCCTTCAAAGCCAGTGTAAACTGTCGTCGGCCCAGAGCCTGATATCTCCATCTTCACGGTCAGGAAGTCCCACGATGTCGCAGTGACTTCTTCATTCTCCTCGTCGTATATCGTTGTCTCTATGGGCCGTATCACCAGTCTTATGCCTCCCACGGAGCCATTTTCTTCGTCTTTATCAGGCACCGTTATGTCTATGTACTGGCGGTAGAAGGAGATCCTGTTCTCATAGCTTTGTATGATTTCGTAATCCTCCTCTGTGTATGTCTCGTCATCCTCTGCAGGCTCAACAAGTGCCTCCGCTGTCTTATGATCTTGGCGGAAGTGGAGCAAGGCTGTTTCGAGGGATGGACTATTGTCTTCAGCGCTGGTGAACTCATCGTCCGTCCCATAGAAGAAGTCGTAGTACACGCCGCTCACTGGCTGCAAGCTGCCATCGTCTTTCTCGTACGTCACAGTCGGTGCGATGTGGTAGACCTGCCCTGCGCAGTGGGTGAGCGTAGCGTCAGCCAGCTCTCCGTTTATCCACACACGAGTAGCGTCCGTTACGGCGAATACTGCCTCGATGGAGCATTTGTCGCCAATGTTTTCAGCGAAGTATTCGTACCACTCTTCGTCAGAACCGCTATCTCCGTTCTCATCGTTTATTGTCTCTGCCACAATCAGGTAAGGCGTGTAAGGCGAGGCGTCAGTGTAGAGTGTTGTGCATAGCAGATCACGCCCGTTCTCCGTCAGTCGGCACAGTTTGCCGTAGCTACTAGGGTCATTCTCGTCGTACTCTGGATTTTTATTGTAGTAGCAATAAAACGTCATCGTCTCAAAGTACACGGCATCTCCTGTATAACCTTCAGAGGTGTAGAACTTAACGGCAGAGTTCTTTATTGCCTCGGCTTTCTCCTCATAATAATTTGCTTCCGATGTGTTAACGTTCAGCATCTCCTCATCGTACTTCACCTTGTCCAGCATTATGAAGCCCACCGTCACTTTATCTTCGCTCGTTTCGTCATAGTCTGAAGGTTTTGTGCCCAACGCACGCCCCAGCATAGCCTCATAGTCAAGGTCCAGCCTCACTTCTGCCATGTGGTCTGTTTCCACAGGGGTCACTTCCTGTGCCGCGGGTGTGGGCTGCTGCACATACACGCATACGTCATCGAGATAGAAGTCTCCGCCTTGGGTCGAGGCGCAGCAGTTGTCCATTCTGAACGTGTAATGGTCAAATCTGTCGCTTGTCGTGGTGAATGTCAGATATACTTGGAACCACTCGTTTGTGCCAGTTCCCTTGCCATATACTTCTGGTTTCGTTGTCGCGTCACTTTCTTCACTGATGAACTTCTCAATGTACGTGGTTGTCCTTATCTGTCCTGAGTACTGCCTGTATCTCGGCACTTCCTCTCCATCCGCTGTCACTCCGTTTATTATGAACATCACTGCCGCGTCGTCCTTCTCCTTTTCGCCCGTGCTCTTTATCCATGCTGTAGCCACTATTTGCGAGCCTTGGCAGATGGAGCCAAGGTTCAGGTCAACCAGCTTGCTTGGGGTCTGCGTCGCGTCCACGTACAGCCAGTAGTCGTCTCCGCCTGCCGTTTTCGATGAATGCTGTGGTTCGCTACAGTTTGTGTTATTTATGTCTCCGTAACCATAGTACTGGTTCTCTATGCCGTACATTCCCCAGTTGATATCGGTATTCATCGGTCCACTGTTGCTGATGGCGTCACCGCTGCTATAGTCTGTACTTGAGCCGTCGGAGAAGGCGAAGCCCGACTCCTCCCATCCCAGCGGGTAGGGATAGGTGGCTGACGAAGCTCCATTCCCCAGTTCTGCGCTTGAGTTGTGCTCAGATGAGTAGTCGAACTTGCGCGAGGCTATCAGTTTGTAATTGTCCTCGAGATACTGCTTTGAGCGGTAGTTCATTGTTCCCCACCAATATGATGAGGCATCTTTCTTGTCCAGTTCGTCCACTTGCGGCTCTGTCAAGGGAACGCAATCATCTTTGAACGTCAGTTTGTAGCGGGCTATGTGGTATTTAATGTCGTTAACTGTCTTTGTCACAACTATAGTCGCTGTGCTGCCGTCATCCACTTCCCACGCTGAGCCGCTCTCGCCCACGTAGTAATATATCACGCGGTCCGTGTCGTAGAGCGAGCTTGTGCAGAGGCTTATTTTTGCTGTGTTATCGCTTCCTATTTCCGCTTTTACTTCTCCAGGGCTGCTCTCCCCTGGTATGCCGTAAGCCCTCGCGTCCTTCGAGAGAGCCACCAGTTCATTCGTGTTGTCTGTCACACGTCGGCTTGGCACAGTTATCTCGTACTCCTCCAAATACTTCGTTCCGTCGTCTTGGTATTCAGGGTCTGACAGCATTTCCCAATAGTCCTTATATTCGTCTGGCACATCGTCGGGCGCGACGTATTTGCCATCAGCGTCCGCTTGGTCCTCGTCCACGCCTATTAAGTAGAAGACTGTCCGCTGCGCGAGAGTAGGTTCACAGAAATAATCAATGGATGAGCCAAAGTCGGTGTGCCCTGTTGAGGTTTCTGAGAAGTCTCTGTATATCGATGCCTCGCACGCCACGGCGTAATAGTCGTTGCTCAGATTCCCGTCACTCAGATCCTTGAAGTTCTCGCTTCCTTCAAGGTATTCCTCATATTCCTCGTCCGTCGGGTAGTAGAAGTAAGCCCATGGCATCCCATAATAGTATGTATCTCCTTCATTGGCATAGCCAGTTCCGTATTGGCTGTTCAGCGCTCCAGTTACATATCCGTTCTCGAAGCGCCACGCCTTTGCGTTTTCATAATGTGGGGTGATTAGGTCGGTATTGTCGTTCAGCGCATATCCGTTGCAGTAGTAGTTCTTGTCGTTCAGGTAGTTGAACCAGCGCTGGTATGAGCCCGTGTGCGACGATGTGTACCAGCCGCCGTGCGTGGGCATGTAGAGTGCTACTTTCGTGCCTTTCTGCACATACATTGTGTCTGTGTATTCGTGCGTCGCCTGAAGATTGTAGGGATTATCCTCAGTTCCTATATTTTTCCATTTCTCTCCGTCCGAGAAGTCATCATTATACTCTTCGCCCTTTTCTTCTCGTATGCTGTGCCACTTGGCTGGCTTGTGCTGAATAGATACCTCCCTTACACTCGTGCTTCCAAATGTGCCTAAATATGTGCCTTCTACCAAGTCATTTTCTATTGTCACCTCGCTCAGCGCCACGCAGCGCTCTACCACGTTGTAGGTCAGGCTCACCACTTGGCAAGCTGCCCAGTCGCCACCGTCCGCTATATTCTGTATGCCGAACTCCAGTGTGCCAGTCTCATCCACATAAACTGTTATTGTGTATATGTCAGAGCTTGAGATGCTGCTTAAGTCATCGTTTGTCCCCACGGTCATGTCCTTTGTCGACCTATCTCCTCCTGCCGATCCTACGGCAAAGGCTTGCGCTATATTTTCACCTGAGCTTACTCCTGCGGTAGTGGCGTTTTCTATTGCGTAGAAGGAGATTGTGTAGTAGCCGGCGTTTAGCCCCGTTATTGTGCAGCACAGCGCATCGTCGTCCGCTGAATATTCTGTGTCGTTCTTGCCCGTCACGGCTGTCGTTCCCGAAGTTTCAGTGGTGACTCCCTCTCCAGTCCATTCGCTGTCATACAGCGCCACGTAAGTCATGTCGCTTCCTGGTGTGCTCTGCGCCTTTTGTGCCGCGGCTAAGTCCTCGTGCAGCTGGCTCACGTCGTCATCGTCGTCAAGAGTGTTTCCTGCATATTTCGTGTATGAACTGGTTTCCTCCCAAGCCGCTAAGCCCGCCTCGTCCAAGGCATCCACCACGGCTTTTACGGAGGCATAGTAGTCAATGGAGGCTTGCGCCTTCTCCATTGCCAGATAGGCGGTTAGGTAATTGTCGGCAGTCATATCGTAGTTGTATGCCTCTACCGCTTCTTTCTGCGCTTCATCAATTTCAGAGTTCATCTTCCCCTCCAAGGCTGTCAGTTCAAGCAGTTGCGAGCCTATATATACCACTTTCAGGCTATTCCATTCGAGCGTGCTGTAGGTGGCTTCGTCGCTTATCTCAAAGCTTATGTCGAGCGTCCCGTCCGTGCCCACGTCGCACACTATGGCCGTGGTGCCGCCGCTGGTCAGGTGCATTTCCGTACCGTTGGCAGTGAATGTTGTGCCTTCTGGCATCGTGTCTTCACCATCACTGTCCAGCGAATTAGCCTTTACGGTCACCAGATATTTGCCATAAAGCAGGTCAGTCAGTTGCGTGTGGCTTATTGTCGCCTCTGTTCCGCTCTCTACTTGGTATACCACATATCCGTCTTTAGAGGTCAGTTCGCCTGTTCCCTCGGTGATTTCCCAGTCTCCCACGTCGTCATCGCACTCATGCACCGTAGTGTTTGGCTCTTGCGTGACACCGTAATACATCAGTTTTAGCTCGCCCCAGTAGTAACTTGCCGAGGCGTCGTTGCCCTTAAAACCGAGAGTAACTTCTGTGTCGTCCTCGTCCACTGTGAAAGAGACTTCCATGGGGTACAGTCCTGCCTTGAAGTCGGTGTACGCGTTGGTCGGGCTTGCACCTGACATTGCGGAAGTGCTACTACCAGTAGCGTCGCTTAATGCCATAAACGCTCCTGTCATTGTTGTAGAGCTTCCAGGAGTAGCGTATATCACGGTATTTCCGTTGCTTGTGCCGCTGGATAGGTAATAATAGCCTTGTGCGGAAAAAGTGTATTTCCCCGCCTTAAGCTTAGTAGTTAATGTTTGGTATACATTGAAACCATTAGTCCCAGGAGAAGTCACAGTAGCGACGTTTGCTCCTGCGACTACGTTTTCGTAAACGTCGTTACCGTCATCGTCAGTATAGGAATACTTAGATTCAGCTCCAAAGAGTACTGTTGATATGTCGTATGAGTTATTGTAGTCCCTCTTTTTCCAATATGTAGGGCCATTGCGCCACTCAAGGCTCTCACTCAAATAGTTGAGCGTGGGGTTCCAGATAAGTCCAGTAACATCCACAGGATTGGCTGATGTGGCGGTCTTTTGATCTTCTACCAGATCTTCCTGAGAGAACACACGAAACACCGTTGCTGCTGCCGAACTGTTGGAGTGGGTCACAGCCTCGTATTCATTACCAGCAACGAGATAATAATAAGAGTTATTGGCGCCAGATAGATAATATGTGCCTTCATCACTATTTATCGGAGTTAAAGAGTAAGTATCCAGAGAGTAATTATCACCCCATAGTGCCGTTCCAAAGGAATATCCGGCATCAGTACTTGACAAATAATTTGCGGTACTATAGCCTGATGCCCAATCCCACTGATAAGATGTGAAATAATAGCTATTGTTATCCGCTGACGTAAAGGTTATCTGCTGCGGCTGCGGAAGCAAAACAGCGGTTAGTCCGTCAGACCCACCTCCAGCCACGTAGTAGCCCGTGTTAACGTCTTGCAGCATATACGTTCCCCCGTCCTCTATTGTGTGGCTCTTGCTTGTCGATGAGCCGCTCTCGTCATCGTCTCCTTCCTCTTCGGGGCTTGTCCAGCTCTTCCCCTCATCGTCGTCAGAAGAGTTGAGGCTCTCGGAAGTCCATTTGAATTCCAGTTTCACCTCGTAGCTCTGTCCGCTTATCAGGGTGACCCCGTCGAGGCTGTGGCTGTAGGTCGTGGGATTGCCTCTCTCGCTTGATATAGGCACGTTCTCCTTCACAAGAGTCTCGGCCCCTTTATACACGAGGTAGACATCTGCATACACGTTATCCTCTCCGCCCTCGGCGTAGGCTGTGAACGAGATAGTTGTGGGGCTTATGTTATAGTCCGCGTAATCGCTTTGGTCGTGAGTTATTCCGAAAGTCAGGTCAGCCGTGTTGTCATCAGTGTCGCTCGGTACAAGCACTGTGTAGCCTGTAACGCTTTCTCCAGTGTACGCGGTTAGATTAGTCTTTGAATAATCACTCACAGAAACAGCATTTAATGGGTTGACAGAGGTCTCTCCCAGCGCGCCTCCGTTGTCATCTCCTCCCCAAGTGACAGTCACCGTCTGCGCCAGGGCGTGGACGGTGGGGGAGAGCAAGGCTATTACAGCTATCCAATGTCTTATCTTGCGGTTCTTCATTGTCATGCGCTTAAGCGGCTACAGGGTGTGGCAGAACGGGATTCGCCATAAAAACGCGAGCGGTCCGAGCGCCAGAGGTGCTCAACATGGTTAGCCGTGGGTCCTTGGACCCACGGTAAAGGTATGAATTGGAAAAGAAAGAGCGCCGAAGGTGCTCCCCCTTGGTAGCCGGGGACCTTTACACCCCTCGGTACAGGTATGAATTGGAAAAGAGCGCCGAAGGTGCTCCCCTTTGTTAGCCGCGGGCCTTTACGGCCTGCGGTTAAGGAACGAGTAAGGAGAGAGTGCCGAAGGTACTCTCCATTATTCCGTGGGTTGAAACCCACGGCTGGGGGTTGCAACCCCCAGAATATTAGAGGGTACCTTCGGCACCCGCCATCCTCTCGTATACATACCGGGGGTTTAGAACCCCCGGCTATCAAGGGGGAGCACCTTCGGCGCTCGTTTTCCTTGTGCCGCTTGGCTTCTTTGCTTATCTCATCTCGCCACACTCTCTTCCCCCTCCCTTTATTTGAATGTTTCCCTCTTCTTCATTATCA
>JAJPYT010000059.1 GCA_021204845.1 Prevotellaceae bacterium
ATAACCTCATCCATACGGATGTGGATCTCATACGGCGTGGCCTCTATATCGACCATATCAAAGTACTCCAGTATCTCCGACGGAAGTAACGCTTTCGCTAAGCTGAGTAATGCGTTGTTTGACATGGCACAAAGGTATATATTTTATACACCTTTGAAACTTTACCCCCAATAATTATCGATTGTGCCGTTTTTTTTGTATCTTTGCCAACGTTACAAACCAAAAACGACAGGAGAATATTATGTATCTGGAAACCATCAACTCACCCGCTGACGTGAAGAAACTATCAGTGGAACAAATGAATGAGCTGTGCGGAGAAATACGCCAGACGCTCTTGAAGAAGCTGAGCGCACACGGCGGACACTTCGGTCCGAACTTCGGAATAGTGGAGGCTACCGTGGCATTGCATTACGTGTTTAACTCGCCCGAGGACAAGATTGTTTTTGACGTGTCGCACCAGTCATACGTGCATAAGATGCTGACAGGCAGGAAAGACGCGTTTCTTAACCCTGCGCTATACGACGAAGTATCGGGCTATTCGGAGGTGAAGGAGAGCCCTCACGACTTCTTCACCATAGGGCACACCTCAACCTCAGTGAGCCTGGCTGGCGGACTGGTGAAGGGGCGCGACCTTCAAGGCGGCACAGGCAACGTGATAGCCGTGATAGGTGACGGCTCGCTAAGCGGAGGAGAGGCGCTGGAGGGTCTGGACTTCGCCGCGGAACTGGGCACAAACTTCATAATCGTGGTGAATGACAACCAGATGTCAATAGCCGAAAACCACGGTGGGCTCTACGCCAATCTGAAAGCGCTGCGCCAGAGCAAGGGGAAAGAACCGCTGAACCTCTTCCGTGCCATGGGGCTTGACTACACTTATGTGGACGAGGGCAACAACGTGGAGGCTCTGATAGAGGCTTTCCAGAAGGTGAAAGACATTGATCACCCGATAGTGGTGCACATAAACACACTTAAGGGGAAAGGCTATGCCCCCGCTGAGAAGGACAAGGAGCAATGGCACTACTGCGCCCCCTTCGACCCTGAAGCGACATTGAGGGCTATAGGCGAGACACAGAAAGAAAGGCAGGAAATACCGGAAGATTATGCCGCCCAGACTGCGGAATACCTGATAAAGAGGATGCGGGAAGACCCACGCATTGTGGCTATAGCGTCTGGAACCCCGGCACCCACAGGCTTCTTACCAGAACGCAGGGCAAGGGCTGGCAAGCAGTTTGTTGACGTTGGTATAGCCGAGGAGCATGCCGTGGCTCTGGCTTCGGGCATAGCAGCCGCTGGGGCGAAGCCTGTCTACGGAGTACTTAGCACCTTCATTCAGCGCAGTTACGACCAACTCTCGCAAGACCTTTGCATCAACAACAATCCAGCCCTGCTGCTGGTCTACTGGGGTTCGCTCTCTTCCATGAACGACGTTACGCACACCTGCTTCTTCGACATACCGCTTATTTGCAACATACCCAACATGGTTTACCTCGCCCCCACGTGCAAAGAGGAGTATTTCGCCATGCTGGAATGGGGGTTGCAAGAAAGGGAACATCCCGTTGCCATACGTGTGCCCTTCGGGAAGATGACTTACAGCGACGAGCCGGTGGAGACGGACTACAGCCAACTTAACCGCTACAAAGTGGCGCACCGCGGCAGCCGTGTGGCAGTGTTGGGCTTGGGCTCATTCTTCGGCTTGGGGCAGGCAGTATGCGCTCTCTTGAAGGAAAAGGCGGGAATAGACGCTACACTCATAAATCCGCGCTATATAACAGGCGTTGACAAGAAGTTGCTCGCCAGCCTCGAAGTTGACCACCAGCTTGTGGTGACCCTCGAGGACGGAGTAATAGACGGCGGCTTCGGCGAGAAGATAGCCCGCCACTATGGCACAAGCGACATGAAAGTGCTCGTCTATGGCGCGAAGAAGGAGTTTGCCGACCGTTATAACGTGAAGGAATTCCTTCGCCAGAACCGCCTTACCGACGGGCAGATAGCTGAGGATATCATGAAAATATTAGGATTATAAAGAGAGAAAGGACAAGTATTATGAGAAAGAATTTCGGGGCGAAAGCGTGGACTTATCCGCAGCCCGTTTTCATCATTGCCACATACGATGAGCAGGGAGCGCCCAACGCCATGAACGCCGCTTGGGGAGGCATAGACTACGACGACCAGATAAACCTCTGCCTTAGCGCCGACCACAAGACAGTGAAGAACCTGCTCGCCACCCGGGCTTTCACCGTGAGCATGGCTACAGTGGAGCAGATGGTGGCATGCGACTATGTGGGCATAGCGTCGGGTAACTCAGTGCCTGACAAATTCGCAAAGGCTGGCTTTCATGCCACGAAAGCGGAGTTCGTAAACGCTCCCCTCATCGACGAGCTACCCATGGCGGTGGAGTGTGAACTGATATCCTATGACCCGGAAATGTGCCATCTCGTTGGCCGCATCGTGAATGTCTCGGCAGACGAGTCTATCCTCGACGAGAAGGGAAAGATAGACCCGGCTAAGCTGCGCCCCATCACTTTCGACCCTATCCACAACAGCTACCTCGTGATTGGTGAAAAGGTAGGCAACGCCTTCCACGACGGAGCGGCTCTGAAATAAGTCTATCAAATCAATAAACTCCAGAGGGCGTATCAAAAAGAGTTTCATAGAGTTTCGCAAGCTGTCCGAGCGCCAGAGGCGCTCCACAAGGTTAGCCGAGGGCCTTCACGGCCCTCGGTAAAGAAACGAGTAGGGAGTGAGTGCCGGAGGTACTCAACATACCTGCTAACATACACAAGCTTAATATCTTGAGTACCTCTGGCACTCATTGGCACTGCGTACCTCATCCGCAGGCCGTAAAGGTCTGCGGCTAACCTTGTGGAGTGGCTCCGCCACTCGGACTGCTTGCGGACTATCCATTTTAACACACCTCTATCCCGTCTGCGCCAAGACACAAAAAAGGAGCAGGTCGCTGGGCAGCCCTGCTCCATAAATGTGAGACTTCTATTGCGCCTTCTGCGCTATGCGTTATGCACGTTTTACTTTATGTCCCTTTTCAGTCTCCTCGACTTTAGGCTTGCCGATAACCAGATAAGCGACTGGAGCGGCAACGAACATAGAGGAGAACGTACCGCAAACAACGCCTAAGATCATGGCGAACGAGAAGCTGATAATGCTGTCAGCGCCCTTGAAGAACAAGCCAATCACGAAGATAACAGCCAGCACTATAAACGTACTTACCGAGGTGTTTACAGTACGGTTAAGTGTGATATTCAAGGAATCGTTGAACAGGCGCTGCTTCTCCCGATTCGGGAAGAGATGCATGCTCTCGCGTATGCGGTCGAATACCACCACCTTATCGTTGATAGAATAACCTATCGCCGTCAAAATGGCGCCAATGAACGTCTGGTCAATCTCAAGCGAGAATGGAACCAGTCCCCACAGAATTGAGTATGCCCCGAGTATGATGATTATATCGCAAATCAGGGCGACAATGGCACCCACGGAGAAGGCCAGATTGCGGAAGCGCAGCAGGATGTAGAGGAAGATGGCTACAAAGGCGAGAACCACTGCTATGATGGCGCCACGTGTGATGTCCTCTGCCACCGAGGGTCCCACCTTCTGGCTGCTGATGATTGAACCGCCCTGGCGCACGTCACGGTTGATAAACGTGGATATTTCCAGGTCGCTTGAGAGCAAGCCCGCTCCTTTCAGCGAGTTGAAGAGCATTTCCTCTATCTCGCTGTCCACTTCCATGCCGTCTTCGTTGATGCGGTAGTTAGTGGATATACGTATAGTCTGCCCGTCAGTTCCTATGGCAATCGCGCTCGTGTTGCTCTCCGGGAAAGCCTCATCGAGCAGGGCGCGCACCTGTTCGGGCTCGACCTGCTTATCGAAGACTACCACAAAGTTACGTCCTCCAGTGAAGTCGATGCTCTTGCTGAAGCCGCGGATGCAGATGAATCCTATGCTCAAGAGAACCAGCACCCCGAAGACGGTGAAGCTCTTCTTGTAGCTGCTCATGAACTTAAAGGCGGAATTCTTGAACGATATTGCCTGCCCTGCCTTAGTTGTGAACGTGAGTCCAAGCCACTTGTCCTTGTTCATGACCCATACATACACTACCCTCGTCAGGAACACTGCCGTGAAGAAGCTGGTGCAGATACCTATGAACAAAGTAGTCGCGAAGCCACGGATTGGACCTGTGCCGAAGTAGTACAGGATGATTGCGGTTATAATTGACGTCAAGTTGGAGTCGAAGATTGCGCTGAAGGCATTGCTGTATCCCGCAGCCAGAGCCTCACGCACGCGCTTGCCAGCCTGCATCTCTTCCTTTGTGCGCTCGTAGATAAGCACGTTCGCATCCACCGCCATACCTAACGAAAGCACCATACCTGCAATACCGCTCATGGTAAGCGCTGCCTGGAAACTCGTGAGAATTCCCACAGTGAAGAAGAGGTTAAGCAAAAGGGCGCAGTTGGCTACCATACCAGGAATCACGCCATACATGACTACCATATAAATCATAAGGATAATGAAGGCAATCACGCTACTGTAAACGCCCATTCGGATGGATTCCGCTCCCAGCGTAGGTCCTACGATTTCCTCGCTCACGATGTGTGCTGGAGCCGGCATCTTACCAGACTCCAAGACGTTGGCAAGGTCTTTGGTGTCCTCGGGGGTGAAGTTACCTGTTATCTGGCTGTTACCGCCAGTAATCTCGTTCTGCACCGTTGGGGCGCTGTAAACATTGTCATCAAGCACAATAGCCACGCACTTGCCAACGTTCATCTTTGTCAGGGATGCCCAACGGCGTGCGCCATCCACATTCATCTTCATGCTCACGCAAGGACGGCCGTTCTGGTCGAACTCGTCGCTGGCGCCCGTTATCACATCGCCCTCCAGCGGAGCCCTGCCGTCGCGCTCGGTCACGCGTATGGCGTAGAGGTAATAATAGTCAGAAGCCTCCGTGCTGTTTATTCCCTTGGCACCCCACTTCAGGCGCAGGTCACTGGGCAGGCACTGCTTAGCCTCTGGTGTCTGGAACATGGCGGAAATCTGCTCCAAGTTACGCTTGTGGGCGATACCTACCACGCACCCCATGGTGGGCTGAACCTGCAGGCGTGAGAGCAGCGGGTGCTGCTTTTGTATCTTCTCTATGTCGGCGGCACTTGCCTCCTGGCTGGCTCCTGCCTCGCCGGTGGCGCTTGCCAGTGCCGACTGCAGGTCACCTTTCGCCTTTTCGGCGGTTGTGTCTGTCTTAGCCTCTTCCGCTGGCTGCTCGCTTGCCTCTGCGGCAGTGCTGTCGGTGGGAGCCGTATCTGCGTCAACAGACGCCAGACGGGAATCCAGTTCTATGAGGCTCTGGTACACCTCCTGGGCGTCGTAAGTCTCCCAGAACTCCAGATTCGCGCTTCCCTGCAAGAGGTTACGCACGCGTTCCGGCTCTTTCACACCAGGCATTTCCACCATTATGCGCCCTTCCTGACCTTCAAGGGCCTGTATGTTAGGCTGAACAACACCGAAGCGGTCTATACGTGTGCGCAACACATTGTAAGAGTTGTTGATGGCGGATTTCACTTCGGCCCGCAACACCTTCTCCACATCCTTGTCTGTGCTCTTGGTGCTCACCTTGTCACGCAGCTGCTGCGTGGCGAAGAGTTCGGCAAGCGGTGCCTGAGGAGCTATCTCCTTGTAGTGCTTTATAAACAAAGTGATAAAATCGCCCTGCCCCGCAGACGTCTCCTTACGCGCCTGCTCCACAGCCTTGGCGAAGTTCTCGTTGGTGAGCTCCTTATGGTCGGAGAGAGCCTCCACCACGTCGGCAACGCTTACCTCGAGAATCACGTTCATACCTCCCTTCAGGTCAAGGCCAAGCCCTAAACCCAGCTCGCGACACTGCTTCAGTGTCCAGACATTACAGTAAACTTTCACGTTGTTCAGAGAGTCGATATACCTCTGTCCGGCATCCTCGCCCTCCACCGCCGATATCTTCTCTGCCTTGCCTTCGTGGTAGTTGACCACCCACCCGAAGCTCATGTAGAAGAGGCATATCAGAGTCAGCAGAACCGCAATAAGTGTTACAAATCCTTTGTGTTGCATTGTTCTTGTTTATTATTATTTTATTTGTTGTTCTTCCTTATGAAATACACAATTAGTGCGCAAAGATAGCGATTTTTTGCAACTTTGCGTTATCCGAAAGGGATTTATTTACTATTCTATGCCTTATTTATTGGTGTTTCCCGAGTTTTACAATCAACGGGTAGTGGTCAGAGAGCAAAACGCTGTTGTCTATGCGTGCGCTTAAAGTCTCCCAGTCGCCGCTGTGGAACAGGTGGTCGATGCGGAAGAAGAAGAACCTCTCGTTGTAGCTCACCCCAACTCCACGCCCCCTCTCACGGTAGGCGCTCCGCAGATTGCCGCGTTTAAGCTTTTGATAGGCGTAAGATATCGGGGTGTCGTTGAAATCGCCGCACACTATCACAGAGCCAGTAGCAAAGTGCTCGTCAAGAGCCCTCGCCAGTGTGTCCACCTGCGCTCCGCGGCAACGTTGCGAGAGAGCCAGCTTCCCCCAGATATGCTCCCCCTCCTGCTTCAGTTCCTCGCTGCTGCGCGACTTCAGCGCCATGCGCCCGTCGTAGCGGTCTTCCTGCGTGAGGTAATTGCTCTCGAGATGCACGTTCAGCACTGCCAGCGTGTCCGTGCCAAGGAGCAGGCGGTAAACATTTATGCCATTCGACAGTGAGGAGCGGGCTTCCAACACGTCCTGCGAAACTATCGGGTATCGGCTATAGAAGGTGCGCCCGTTCTGCGATGCCCAGTTGTAGCCTCTCTCCGTCATGTGCTGCTTCAGCGCCCACACGCCAGGTCCTCCCGCGCATTCCTGCAAGCAGACAATGTCCGCATTCACGCTGTCTATGTATGCCAACACCTCGTCCTGCCTCTCGCTCACGCCCTTGTAGCCGAAATTCATCATGTTCCAGCTCATCACCGTCAGGTCAGCCGGAGGCTCTGCGTCTCCTCCCCCGCGGAAATTAAGGGGACAGTAGTCGAGAGCGAAACCCACGCATGGCAGCAAGCCCACCACGGGCACCACCACGTAGCGCCATTTGAAAAGCAGCCAGAAGGGGATGAACAGCAGACATACGAACAAAAGTATGGGGAAAACCAAACAAACCACAGCCAAGCGGGGGCATACTGAAGAGTCTATCCACGTGATGGCGCAACAGAGCCAGAGCAACAGTACCGACATCACGTTGGCACCCAAAAAGACGCTCACCAATACCCTTTTCAGCAGCGCCACTGCCATCACCTGCCTCCCGCGTTGAAGAGTTTGCGCTTCTCCTCTTCCGTAAGGCTGCCGTAGCCGTGCTTCTTCACCTTGTCCAGAATCCGGTCTATCTCCTCGTCCTGAGCCTTGCGGCGGGCGTTGTAGTCCATCTCGTCGGCGAACCTCCCTCCCTGCCTCGCTTTCATCTTGGGCCCCGTCTGCCGCTGGAAGGTCCTCTTCCACCACCGTGAGAAGGTCCCTTGCGGCTTGCGCCAGTAGAGGATGAGCATAAGGGCGAAGAGCATGCCGCCAAGGTGCGCCATGTGAGCCACTCCGTCGGCGCTGCGCAAGACGGCCGAAAGCAATTCTATCACAGCGTATGCCGACACGAAATATTTTGCCTTTATAGGGATGGGGATGGGGATTATGAACATTCGCTCGTTAGGGAACGTCATGCCGAACGCCAGCAAGATGCCGTAGATGGCGCCCGACGCTCCCACTGTGGTCCAGCTATTCAGCGCGCCGCTTATCATTTCCAGCGGATACTGCCCCAGCCCACGTGCAGTGAACTCGGCGTACTGCACTAGCTCCTGCATCAGCCCCGCGCCTATGCCGCACACGAAATAGAATATCAGATAACGCCTTACACCGAACACCTGCTCTATGATGCGGCCGAACATCCACAAGGCGAACATGTTAAAGAAGATGTGAGCAAGATTGCCGTGGATGAACATGTACGTGATGAACTGGTAGAGCCTGAAGTGCGAGGCAAGGAAGAAATGCAGCCCGAAGAGATCCTCCATATCCACGCCATGCAAGCGCAGCACGAACGTGGCTACAAACGCCAGTATGTTTATGATAAGCAGGTTCTTCGTTACGGGAGGCATGTTGCTCATAATAGTCTCTTCTTTTGAAAACAGTTACAAAATTACTCATTTTCCCCCTATCTAAGGGCTGAAACCTGTTATTTCTTGCAAAAAAACCTTAGCGACGCACAGGGGGAGGCAAGAGGGTCAGAGGCTCTCCCTGCCCCAGAACGCCACTTCCTCTGATGTTAAAGGGTATGAGTAGTCGACCACAAAGGAGAATGAGTAGTCGGCAGTGAATGGGTATGAGTAGTCGACAATCAAGGGGTATGAGTACCCGTCGGCGGATAGTGAACGTGCAGGGAGATGGTATCCCACATTTAGCTTCGCTGAGGGTTGCACCGTTCAGCCACAAAACGCAAGCGGTCCGAGCGCTGGAGGCGCTCCACAAGGGTAGCCGTGGGCCTTCATGGCCCACGGAAAATGTGCGAATATGGAATGAGTGCCGGAGGTACTCTACATTCCTGCCACTCGACGCTGCCTGATATGTTGAGTACCTCTGGCACTCATCGGCACTGCGTGCCTCATCCGAGGGCCGTGAAGGCCCTCGGCTACCCATGTGGAGTGGCTCCGCCACTCTTACCGCTTGCGAATTTTGTTTTGACATCCCCTAACCTTGTTGAGCACCTTCGCCACTCTTACTGCTTGCGATTTTCATTTTGCCCTCCCTCTATGTATGGGATTGTAAGCCCGGCAATCATTATTAGTCGGAAGAAAAGGCATGTGTTTCCCCTATTTTCCCTATCTTTGAACCATGAAAGAAGAGAGGATAGCGTTTATACCCAAACAATATTTTGCCGTGGTGGCTGTTTTACTTGCCATTATGATGTCTGTGCTTGACGGCACAATCATGAACGTCGCTTTGCCGACTTTGTCCCGCGATTTCCACGTTACGCCCTCTACAGCCATTTGGGTGGTCAATGCCTACCAATTGGTGATTACCATGACCCTGCTCTCATTTGCCTCGTTGGGCGACATTCATGGCTATCGGCGCATTTTCCTTACTGGCGTCTCGGTCTTTGTTACCGCGTCGGTGGCATGCGCCTTGTCTCCCACGTTCCAGATGTTGGTCGTCGCACGAGTGTTCCAGGGATTGGGCGCCGCGTGCGTGATGAGCGTCAACACCGCCCTTATCCGCCTGATTTATCCGCCACGCGTCTTAGGCAGGGGCATGGGCGTAAACGCGATGGTGGTGGCTGTCTCCGCTGCTGCGGGACCGTCTGTCGCCGGCAGTATCCTGGCGTTGGGCAGTTGGCATTGGCTGTTCGTCATCAATGTTCCGTTGGGATTGGCTGCGATTGCCATTGGCTACAGGTTGCTTCCCCATAATCCCGTGGCGGCTGTGCGGCATCGCTTCGACGTGGTGAGTGCCGTGGCCAATGCGTTGACCTTCGGCTTGTTGATTTACTCGTTGGAAGGTTTCGCGCATTCCGAGAACAGGCGATTCCTCCTTCTCCAGTTGGTCCTGCTTGTCATCATCGGCACTTTTTTCATCCGTCGTCAGCTGAAGTCAAGCATTCCCGTCTTTCCCGTGGATTTGTTGAAGATTCCCATTTTCTCCCTTTCCATGGGCTCGTCCATTACCTCTTTCACCGCCCAGATGCTTGCCATGGTTTCCCTGCCGTTCTTCATGCAGGATGTCTTGGGCTATGGCGCTGTGGGAATTGGCCTGTTGCTCACTCCCTGGCCCTGTGCCACCATACTTGCCGCCCCGCTTGCCGGCAGGCTGGTGGAGAAGGTGCATCCCGGGCTGTTGGGCGGCATCGGCATGACGGTTTTCGCCATCGGGTTGTGCTCGCTCTATTTCCTTCCTCCCCATCCGGCTGAGTGGAACATCATTTGGCGGATGGCGCTCTGTGGCATGGGTTTCGGCTTGTTCCAGACTCCCAACAACGTGACTATCGTCTCATCCGCCCCTGCGAGACGTAGCGGAGGTGCCAGCGGCATGTTAGGCACCGCCCGCCTGTTGGGTCAGACGTTGGGCACTACGTTGGTCGCCCTCTTGTTCCGCCTCTTTTCCGAAGGGCAGCGCGCCGGGTCCTGTCTCTTGCTCGCCATCTTTTTCGCCTTGTGCGCGGGAATTGTCAGCAGCATACGCATCACGCAGCCTTCGCCTGCAAAAAAGAGGTAAGAAGCAGGAAGCCTACGCCCTCATCGGAGATAAACCCTCAGAGAAGCTAATCCGCAAGCGGAAAGAGCGCCGAAGGCGCTCCCCCATGATAGCCGCGGGCCTTTACGGCCTGCGGTTAAGTAACGAATAAGGAGTGAGTGCCGAAGGTACTCGCCTTTATTCCGTGGGTTTTTACCCACGGCAGAGGGTTGTAACCCTCTGGATATTAGAGGGTACCTTCGGCACCCACATCCTCCCCAAATCCATACCGGGGGTTAGAACCCCCGGCTATTAAGAGGGAGCACCTTCGGCGCTCTTTTTCCTTTCCGCCACTCGGACTGTTTGCGAAACTCTATATAGCACATTTTGACACACCCCCGTACTGCTTGCGTTTTCATGGCGGATTCCATTTTGACACACCCCCGTACCGCTTGCGTATTCCTCATTTAACACACTACATAAAATAATTGCGCCTGCGCTTACCTTACCCCTGCTTGTAGGCGCTTTCCATCATTAAAATATCTTTCCACAGGGAGATAATGAAAATTTCCCTGTCCGGTGAAAAACGGAATTTTGTTTGCAAAAAGAGAATGCTTAACTTTTTGGCTTGTCGGCTAAAATGCTTAACTTGCATTTAATTTTAAATGTAACTTATTACCTGAAACACGAGAATATGCACCCTCACACTATCGGAGACTGGTTAATTAACTTGCGAAAGCTAATGGAAGAAATGACTACAACATTCCTCAGTCTGGATAACTCGAAGAAAAAGTGGTCACGTGCCATGGATATAGAGCGCATGATGTCTTTGAATTCCGAATATATGAATGTGGTCAAAACATTCAAGGAAACTGTCAATGCCATGCCCACTCCAGAGGATAAGGTGAAGCTGATATGTAATCTGCTTGGAAGCAATGCCCGCCTGCACGACGGGACAATAGGTCCCTTCATAGAAACCTTCGCCCTCGACAAGGAAATACTGAGTTATCCGAACACAATACCCATTGACGGCAAAACGGTGGAGCTCTTTCAAGACGGAAGCCTGCTCGTGCCACTGGACCGCATACCCGAAACCTCGAGCTCCAACCTCCACCCCAGAACTTATTGGCGCATGATGGCGAACGGCATAATCATTTTTATACGTCACCTGAGAACTGAACTCTACCTCATCGCCTACGAAAACTCAATACATGACATGAGAAAAGAGTATGAGAAGTTCCTGAACGGCTTGCCCGACAAAGGGCATGACATCTGCACTGCCAACCTGCTCTTCCCCGAGTCGGGCTATCGCTCAGCCCAGGAGGCAACAGAAGTGAAAGAGCCAGAGGCGGTTACAGACGACAATGGGAAGCTGAAACCCTACACTGAGCAGGAGAAATGCGACCTGCTGAGGTGTTTGCTCAGGAAGGCGGGCGCCACCTACACCGATAAGCATAACAACACCAAGATGGCACAGCTGATGTCCAGGCTCTTCGGCGGAAGTATGGCGAATTACAGGAAGAACGTGATTCCGAGCCTGAAGGCATCGGACAGGCACCTGTCTGCCAAACAGATAGAGGACAGGGAGAAAGAGAGGCAGAAGAGAGTGAGGGAAATATTGGCGCGATATGGCATACTGCTGCCCGACGATGAGGGCTCAACTTCCTCTGACGCGCCCTCTGATTTTTGTGGTCACGAGTGAAGTTGTCCTATCTTCCATCAATTTGTCCTATAAAGTTGGATAGGACAACCCTTGTCATGGCATGCCCTTCTGCCTAACTTTGCACTACGTGAAACGCAACAGACGTTACTATGAAGCAAAGGAAAAACCCTTCCGCCGCCCTCGAGGGCAGGCAGAGAGCCATCGGCAGGCTGATGGCGTTCTGGAGAGAGAATGGCGTGTACTCCGACATGGGGCGCAGGCCGAGTGATGAACCCCAAAATACCAATGGAGATGGAACAGGAATTATCTAAGGCGCAGAGCCAGCAGAGCGCCCCCGGACTGGCAGGGCAGCCTGCCGCTGTGGCGGAGGCGTTGGCGCGTGAGCAGCGTGAGAGACGCTACATAACGGCGAGCGGCATAGACATAAGGGAGTCAGCGCTCAGCCTCGCCGAGGAGTATGAGCGGCCCGAGGGCATACTGGTGCAGGAGAGCTCCGACGCACCGCTTATGACAAGGGAGGGTCTCTCCCTCGTGCTGGGGCCGCCCAAGTGCCGCAAGACCTCGCTCTGCGTGGGCATAGTGACGGCTCTGCTGGGCCATCCGCTGCTGGGCCTCTACTCCCCCGACGAGGAGAAGGCTGCCCGGCGCGTGGTGCTGATGTTCGACACGGAACAGGGGCGGGGCTATGCCCAGATGACCTACCGCAAGGTGCACAAGCTCATGGGCTGGGACACGCACCGGAACAACTCCCGCCTTGTCTACATCGACCTGCGCCCCTTCACGCGCGAGCAGCGTGTGGAGATGGTGCGCACAGCCATAGAGGCTTACCGTCCGCAGGTGGTGTTCATAGACGGCATAGTGGACCTCTGCGGCGACTACAACGACCAGAAGGAGTGCTCCACGCTGATGAACCTGCTGCTGGAGCTGGCTGGCAGCCACGGCATGCACATCTGCTCGTGCCTGCACACCAACAAGGATGGGCGCACGGAGCGCGGCACGCTTGGCGCGATGTACAAGCAGAAGGCGGAGACCACGTTTTATGTGAAGGGCTACCAGGAGTATTCCGAGGTGAAGCCCGCCGATGGCGGCTGCCGCCAGAAGCCCTTCACGCCCT
>JAJPYT010000129.1 GCA_021204845.1 Prevotellaceae bacterium
CCTCTCCGATGGCAATCTTCTTGCCCTCCAGTTCATCACTGAAGTCAGCGAATGCCGCCGTAGAGAAGAGCGACAGCATCGCAAGAATTGTTAACATTAAAAATTTTCTCATACACAGATATTTAAAGTTGTTTTTTCGATTGCTATTCTGTGCGAATATACTATACCACTTGCCAAAGTTAATATATTTAACCATTGTTTGTATATAATTTTATAATTATTTTCGCTCTCCGATAAAAATTTTTTTGCACTACTTCCTGCCAGAATGTGTAAAATAAACTGTGACACATTATAATACACATGTTTTTTTAACAACAAATGCCTTTGTCACTCTCCCTACTCGCTCCTTTCCCGCAGACCGTAAAGGTCCGTGGCTATCAAAAGGTAGCACGGTAGCTTCGCTGAACTCGCTGGCGCTCGGGAGAGCGTGCAAGCCCTCTCTCCTCTCGTTTAATGCGAGTTTCGGCACTCATACTGCTTGCGGATTTCTTTTTTGCCCCCGTCCCACTGGTAATTTCCCCTTTCGACACGCCCACCATATATAAAATAGGAACAAGAATTTTATGCGGATAGAGGGAACGTCTATACGCATGAATACTTCACTCCTGCGGCAAAAGAATAAAAACCTAACGTGAATCCACTATACACCTACCGTCGTTCCACTGTTTGCGTCAGTGCATTCCACTGTTTGCGTCAGTGCATTCCACTGTTTACGTCAGTGCGTTCCACCATTCACGCCTGTGCGTTCCACCGTTCACGCCAGTGCGTTCCACTTGATGCCTCAGTGAGGAATTACCTGATACCTCATTGAGGCATTCATACATGCCTCAGTGGGGCGTACGCCGATGCCTCAGTGAGGCATCACATGGGGATAAATCCCCATGCTTTGTAAGGGGAAACACCCTTGCAAAGCTATCCGCAAAGATACAACAAATTATCGGAAAAAGCAATTATTCTCTATGGAGAGTACTCATCATAGCCCCGTACTTGTTTTGAGATACCCTCGCTCCACAAGAAAAACAGCCACTCGCCTGATTGGGGCGAGAGGCTGTTTAATGTATGTCTCGGAATAAATCTGGCTATTCCTGCTATGCTTCCGCTTCCTGGGCAGGCTCCCATGCCTGGACGCTCACGGTGGAGCGGTCGCCACGGCCGCGCTTAAAGACTACTATGCCGTCCTTAAGGGCGAAGAGAGTGTGGTCTTTTCCCATGCCCACGTTAGTGCCGGGATAGTGGCGTGTGCCGCGCTGGCGCACGATGATATTACCGGTTATGCACTTCTGACCACCAAATATCTTGACTCCTAATCGCTTTGACTCGGATTCGCGTCCGTTCTTAGAACTACCAACACCTTTTTTATGTGCCATCTCTTGTTCCTCCTAATTAATAACCTATGCTACAATCTCCTTAATGGTCAACTCCGTGAACTGCTGACGGTGACCTCTCAGCTTGCGATAACCCTTGCGGCGCTTCTTATGAAACACGAGCACCTTATCGCCTTTTACCAGCGGATGCACAACCTGTGCGCACACCTTAGCACCTTCAACCAGAGGAGCGCCAACGTTAATGGCATCGCCAGTGTCTATGAGCAACACGTGGTCGAACTCCAACTCCTGCTCGGGCTCAACGCCGTTCATGTGGTGAACAAACAGCTTCTTGCCTGCTTCCACCCTGAACTGCTGACCCTGAATCTCAACAATCGCGTACATTTTTTAGTTTCCCTTTCTTCTGTTTAGCGGGTTCCACCATGGGGCGTGTCTCCTTGTGTGAGGCATCTTATCGGGCTCTTCCACGGCATAAAGTGCCGCAAAGTTAGAAATTATTTTCCAAGCGGCAAACGTTTTCCCCAGCTTTTTTAGAATTAATGGGCTATCATGCCACCGGTTCGAGGTTGATATAATCGATATCCGGCATCCAGTCGGCGGCATTCGTGAGCACAATAGTGTTTGTGCCTTTCTTAAGCGTCACCTGCATAGTGAGCGTGCGCACCTCGCTCCACGAACCCGCCTCCACGCTCAAGTTGCCAGCCTCGCTGCCGTTAACCAGCACTTTCATAGCCCTCTTCTCTCCGCTCTGGTAAGCCACCGTGAGGCGGTATTTGCCGCCCTTCTTGCTCTCCACATGGCGGAAATGCAGGGCGTTACGCTCCGTCTTGCCGAGCCACGTGGCTTTCAGCCCGCCGCTGCAAGAGTTGTCGTAAGAGTACGTGCCTGTGGCGGCAGCCTGATTGTTCTCAATCTCCTGATACGAGGGATTGTAAGCCGTCTCAGCCTCGTAACGGCGGCGCTCGAGACGCTTTGCCGCCTTCACTTTATAGATGCGTGTGCCATGCGCCGGGACGCTAACATTTACCGTGCCGTCGGAGGGAGAGAAGACGGCTGCCGTAGCGTCCGCACCGTAGAAGAGGTCGCGGAACGTGGTCTTTGTCCCGTCGAGGTCTATGTCGCTAAGCAGGAAAGAGACATCCTGATTGTTGTCCGATGGGTTATAGACAGCCACGACGCGGGAAGTGCCTCCCACCTTCTCCACATCGCGTACGAGCACGAAGCAGTCGCCAACTTTCTTCGCCACGTAAGCCTGTTGGAACGTCTTGTCCTGATTGACGGCTATCAGTTCCTTGTTAGTCAAGAGGCTAAGAGTCTGCGCATTGATGCCCGTCATGTCGCAACCTATGAGGAGCGGTGAGTTCATCACGCACCAAAGTCCGAAGTGAGTCTGGTCTTCCTCGGTGGTCAAGCCACGGCCCACCTCCAGCATATCCATGTCGTTGAAGTGGCCCGCAAAGGAATAATCGGCAAGATAGAGATTCTCGGAGATGATGCTGCGCACGGAGTTCCAGCTCATGTTTATGTCGCCAGTGGTGCGCCACGAGCCACAAACGTTCTCTATCCACGTGCCAGGGTAAGCCCAGCGGCAGGCATTCAGCCTCACGCCCTTGCGCCCCGTGGCGGTGATAGCTGCGGCGATATCGGTGTAGCGCTCACGCTCCGAGAGGTGGAGACGCTGCTTGTTAGCCCCAGGGCTGCCACCGCAGAAGTCTACCTTTATGAAGTCGAAATCGAGTTCCTTAAAGAAAAGGTTCATGTCTTGCTGGTCGTGCCCGTAAAGCCCCACGTCGAGGCAGAGGGGGTCTTGCGTGCCGAAGCAGCCGCAGGTGCTGTGACCCGCGTCGCTGTATATGCCAGCCTTAAGACCGAGCGAATGAATATGGTCTACAACGGGACGCAGTCCGTGGGGGAAAGTCTTGGGATTGACGAGCAGTCTGCCCCATTCGTCACGACCGTAGAAATAGCCGTCGTCTATATTCACGTATGAGTAACCTGCCGCCTTCAGTCCCGAACTGACCATAGCGTCCGCCTGGCGCATTATCAGGGTGTCGCTTATGTTAAGGGCAAAGGTGTTCCATGAGCTCCAACCCATTAGCGGAGCGTCGGGATTCTGCGCGCGGCACGAGAAGGCTATAGCCACCATCAGCACTGTGATTAAGGCGCGGGCGCTAAAAAGCCCTTGGTTACTGACGTTCAGTCCCGTCGGGATTGTAGAGGAAGCAGTTCGTTTCATGAGTTTGTTTGTTAAGTTAGGATTAAAGTTAAATATCAATGGCAAAGATAATCTTTTTCCGCTCCGCAGCCAAACTTAGGGTACATATTTTAATACTTGTGCCGCTGTTTGAAGATTCTTTAACATGCCTGATAGTGCTAATATTGCGATTATGTGTTACCTTTGCACCCAATAAATCGTATACAAGAGATGTGCGGAATAGTAGGATATATAGGCTCGGGCCGCGCCTACGGCATTCTGATGGACGGATTGCGCCGCCTCGAATACCGCGGATATGACAGCGCCGGAGTGGCACTGGAGCGCGACGACGGGACGCTGAGCGTGTATAAGTCGAGCGGTAAGGTGGCTGATTTGGAGCACCTTGCCGAAGGGAAAGACACCACCGGCAGCCTTGGCATAGGGCACACGCGCTGGGCCACTCACGGGCAACCTAACGACGTGAACGCGCATCCGCAAGTTTCGCGAGGCGGACGCTTGGCGCTGGTGCACAACGGCACGATAGAGAATTACCGCGTGCTTAAAGAAACCCTCTCGCAGTGCGGCTACTCGTTCGCCAGCGAGACAGACACCGAGGTGCTGGTGCAGCTGATAGACTACATACAGGAGACCAATCATTGTCCTCTGCCCGAGGCGGTGAGAGAGGCGCTGCGTGAGGTGGACGGAGCTTACGCCATAGCCGTGGTGGAGCGCGACCAGCCCGACCAGATGGTGGTGGCACGCAAGAGCAGTCCGCTGGTCATAGGGGTGGGAGAGGGCGAGACCTTCGTCGCGTCCGACGCAACACCTATTGTTGGTCACACCGACCAGGTAATATATCTGCACGACAACGAGATGGCAGTCATTCGTAGGGGCAAGCCACTGGAGGTGCAGTCGCTGGCTGGCGAGGCGAGACCCTCGCTCGACGTGCAGACGCTGCGCCTTAGCGTTGCACAGCTGGAAAAGGGCGGCTATCCCACGTTCATGCTGAAGGAAATATTCGAGCAACCCTCAACGCTCACCGACTGTCTGCGAGGCCGCATAACGGCGGACTGCCGCAGGGTAGTGCTGTCGGGTGTGGTGGAAAACAGAGAAAAGTTCCTGCGTGCCCACCGCATTGTGATAGTGGCGTGCGGCACGTCGTGGCACGCAGGGCTAATAGGCAAGCGCCTCATTCAGGAGATGTGCGGCATACCCGTGGAGGTGGAGTACGCCTCAGAGTTCCGCTACGGATGCCCTCGCATATCGGAAGACGATGTGGTTGTGGCGATATCTCAATCGGGTGAGACGGCAGACACACTCGCTGCCATACAGCTGGCGCGTGAGATGGGCGCTTTCGTCTATGGAATCTGCAACGTGGTGGGCTCATCCATTCCACGTAACACCCACTCTGGCACGTACATACACGTGGGTCCTGAGATAGGCGTGGCATCCACAAAAGCGTTCACGGGGCAAGTGACCGTGCTGGTGCTGCTCGCCCTCTGCCTCGCACAGATAAAAGGAACGCTCAGGCCCTACGAGGTGGAGCCAGTCGCCAAGGCTCTGCAACGCATGCCCGCCACCATAAAGGAGGTGCTGCGGCTGGCTCCCGCCGTGGAGCAGCTCTCACGCACATTCACCTATGCGCATAATTTCCTCTATCTCGGCCGGGGCTACAATTACCCCACCGCCCTCGAGGGAGCGCTGAAACTGAAAGAGATTTCCTACATACACGCCGAGGGCTATCCCGCCGCCGAGATGAAGCATGGGCCCATTGCCCTGATAGACGACGAGATGCCGTCAGTGATAATCGCACCTAACGACTCGCTCCACGACAAGGTTCTCTCCAACGTGCAGCAGGTGAAAGCCCGCGGGGGGCGCGTAGTAGCTGTGATAAACAGTGGCGACGAGGCGATAAAGAGCCTGGCTGACTACTGTCTGGAGATACCTGAAGTGCCCGAGTGCCTCACTCCTATTGTGGCTTCTGTGCCGCTGCAACTTCTGGCATACTACATAGCCGTGAACAAGGGGCGCAACGTGGACAAGCCTCGCAATCTGGCAAAATCGGTGACGGTGGAGTAGGGGAACGCAACATAAACAGAAACAAACTGATTGATGGAACACAGAAAACTTACACAGGAAGAGATAGAAATCCTGCAACACAACGGATGCCGCGCAGCCGACTGGTCGTTAATAAAGGTGGAGCCCAGCAAGGCCGGCTTCCAGCTGAGGCGGGTGAGGCTGGAGGGCAGCGTGTGCCTCGGGGCCGACTGCCGCGTGACGGACGCTACAGTTGTGGACTGCACAATAGGCCAACGCACGGTGATAAGCAACGTGGAGCGCCTGCAAAACTACGTCGTTGGGAACGATTGCCACATATATAATTGCGGCAGCATCGTGTCAGCCAAATACGCCGCCATGGGCTGCGGCACTACAGTGGACGTGCTCGACGAGACGGGCGGACGGCAGGCTATCATCTGCCCGGCCCTCACGGCGCAAGTGGCATATATGCTCACTTTCTACCGCCACGAACCATCGCTCACCCACACTCTAAAATCAATGATAGAGGCTTGGGGCAGCGAACACCGCACACCGCAAGGGCACATAGGCGACGACGTTACTATCTGCTACGTCACTGCCATCGACGATGTCAACATAGGCTCGCACTCCGTTATCCGCAGCGCCGTGAAGCTGGAGAACGGCACACTCGGCACTTCTACCCAGGTGCTGGAGAACGTGTCTGCCGCTGACTTCATACTATCTGACCAGGCTACCCTTGGTACCACCTGCGTGGCAAAGCACGTGTTCCTTGGGCAGGCGGCGCGCTTGGGCAACGGCTTTGTGGCTCACAACTCCCTAATCTTCGCCAACAGCGTGCTTGAGTGCGGAGAGACTGACGCCCTCTTCGCTGGACCTCACACTGTGTCGTTCCACCGCTCCACACTGCTAATAGCCACCGCTATCTCATTCTTCAACGCGGGGTCGGGCACGAACCAGAGCAACCACTACTATTGCACGGGTCCCGTGCATCACGGCATCATGGAGCGCGGTTGTAAGACAGGCTCAAACGCTTACGTGAAATGGCCAGCCCGACTGGGGCAGTTCTCCGTGGTCATGGGCTCCCACACCCACCATCCCGACACCTCGTCGCTTCCTTTCTCATATCTGTTCGGCAACAACGGGGTGACTGTGGTAATTCCCGCCGCCAACCTGAAAACCTGCGGCATCATGCGCGACGTGCTTAAGTGGCGCGGGCGAGACGGCAGAAGCACTGCCATTCCGCGGCTCGACTGCATAAACTACGACGAGTTCACGCCATACAACGTGGAGCGAATGTTCCAGGGCATAAAGTTGCTCGAAAGCATAGAGAAAGGCATAGTGTCGCCAGCCGACCTCCACTTCGATATTAGCCCTTGCCGCATAAGCGAAGGCATAAGGCTCTACCGCCTTGGCATACGCTACTTCTTTGGCAAGGTGCTGGTAGACAGAATATTGTCCATGCAGTCAGGACAGAGCGGCATTGCCGACCTGCTTAGCTGCCCAGTGGAAGGCACGGATGTCTCCATTTGGGTGGATATGGCTGGCATGATTGCCCCTCGCTCGGTAGTGGACGAGCTTTGCCGCCGAGTGATGCGACGGGGTTTCCGCTCGCTTGCGGAGTTGAACGAGGCCATCGCCGCCATACATGCCGATTACGGAAACTATTGCTGGCTCTACGTCCACCAGCGCCTCGCTCTCGCCTTCCAGCTGGACGGCGAGGGGCAACTTACAGCCGCCCTGTTGCGTGACATAGTCAATGAATGGAGCCAATGCGCCGAGGAGCTGCGCAACCTGCGCGCCACCGACGCGCTGAAGGACTTCAGCCCCGAGATGTGTGTGGGCTTCGGCATAGACCACCCGGAGATGGCACAAGCCGATTTCGAGAACGCCCGTGGCCGTGTGAGCGAGAATCCTCACATACAAGCCATCCACCGCCACTACGACCTTGACGCTGAGCGTGCCCGCGAAGCCCTGCGATGGATAGGGAAATGCAGACAATAACACGCGACCAGTCTCATTAATTTGGGAAGGGGGCGTGGCAGTGTGCAAAATAATTGTTACCTTTGCACGCGATATATATTAGTGAGCGTAAAAAGACGAGATGAAAGTACTGAAATTCGGCGGCACCTCGGTAGGCTGCGAGGCAAGCATACTGAACGTTAAGAAGATAGTGGAGGCGCAGACCGAACCTGTGATAGTGGTGGTCTCCGCCCTTGGCGGCGTGACGGACGATCTGTTGCGCATATCACGTATGGCGCTGGAGGGCAACGCGGCTTACCTGAAAGCCTTCGGGGCGCTGATGGAGAGGCACGAGCGCATGATAGAGGCGGTGATCCCAAAAGGACGCGACCGCGACACACTGCTGACGGTGGTGCACTCGATGATGGTGGAACTGCGTAGCATCTATCAGGGCGTTTTCCTTATCCATGACCTTAGCCGCAAGACGCAAGCCGCCATAGTGAGCTACGGAGAGCGAGTCTCGTGCCGCATAGTGGCTTGCCTGATAAAGGGGGCGGAATGGTATGACAGCCGTGAATTCATACGCACCGAGACGAAGGGGGGCAGACGCTCCCTTGCCATGGAGGAGACCTACCGCCTGGTGAGGCAGAACTGGCAAACCTTGCCCCAGATAAGTGTAGTGGGTGGCTTCATAAGCAGCGACGTGGTGACAGGTGAGACCACCAACCTCGGACGCGGTGGCAGCGACTATACAGCCAGCATAATAGCTGCGGCATTAGAGGCACGGGAACTGCAAATATGGACCGACGTTGACGGCTTCATGACCGCTGATCCCAAAGTGATATCGGCAGCCTACGTGATACCTGAGCTGTCGTACATAGAGGCTATGGAACTCTGCAACTTCGGTGCTAAAGTAGTTTATCCGCCAACCATTTATCCCGTCTGTATAAAGAATATTCCCATACTGATAAAGAACACCTTCAACCCCGACGCGCCAGGCTCGGTGATAAAGGCTCAGGTGGACGAGGACGCGCGTAAGCCCATCAAAGGCATATCGAGCATAAAAGGCACGAGCCTGATAACCATATCGGGTCTCTCGATGGTGGGCGTGATAGGCGTTAACCGCCGCATATTCACCTGTCTGGCGGAGAACGGCATCTCGGTGTTCATGGTCTCCCAGGCCAGCAGCGAGAGCAGCAGCAGCATAGGCGTGCGCAACGAGGACGCGCAGCAGGCATGCCGAGTGCTGGACGAGGAGTTCGCGAAGGAGATAGCCGATGGCTCGATGTTCCACGCACAGTGCGAGAGCGGATTGGCGACAGTGGCGATAGTGGGCGAGAACATGAAACATACCCCAGGCATAGCCGGCAAGTTGTTCGGCACGCTTGGCAGAAGCGGCATAAGCGTGATAGCCTGCGCACAGGGAGCCTCGGAGACAAATATCTCGTTCGTGATAGACGAGAATTACCTGCGCAAGGCTCTGAACGTTATACACGACAGTTTCTTCCTTAGCGAGTATTCCGTGCTCAACCTCTTCATCTGCGGCGTGGGCACCGTGGGTGGCAGCCTCCTTCAGCAGATAGCGCACCAGCAGGAGCAGCTGATGCGTGAGTTACGGCTGCAACTGCGCGTGGTGGGCATAGCCAGCAGCCGACGCGCCATGTTCTGCCGCGAGGGCTTGCGGCTGGACAATTACCGCGAACAGCTAGACGCGGCGCCCGAGAGCAACATACAGCGACTGCGCGACGAGGTGATAGGAATGAACATATTTAACTCCGTGTTTGTGGACTGCACAGCCAGCGCCGAGGTGGCAGGACTATACGAGGAACTGCTGGAGCATAACATAAACGTGGTGGCAGCCAATAAGATAGCTGCCAGCGGAGACTATGGGACATATCACCAACTGAAGCGCACGGCACAGCGAAGAGGGGTGAAGTTCCTCTTCGAGACCAACGTGGGGGCGGGGCTTCCCATCATACGCACCATAAACGACCTGATAAACTCTGGCGACAAGGTACTAAAGGTGGAGGCGGTGCTCTCTGGCACGCTTAATTTCATCTTCAACCAGATAAGCGCCGACATGCCCTTCAGCAAGACCGTGGCGATGGCGAAGGAGGCGGGCTACAGCGAGCCTGACCCGAGGATAGACCTAAGCGGTGTGGACGTGATGCGCAAACTGGTGATTCTCTCGCGAGAGGCCGGCTATGAACTGGAACAAGCAGACGTGGAGAAGACACTCTTCATACCCGAGAGCTTCTTCAAAGGCACGATAGAGGACTTCTGGAAGAACCTGCCCTCGCTCGACGCTGACTTCGAGAAGCGCCGCCAGGAGCTGGAGCGCAAAGGCTGCGTATGGCGCTTCGTGGCACGACTGGAGAATGGCAAAGGCAGTGTCTCCCTACAGGAAATACCCGACGGACACCCCTTCTACAATCTGGAAGGGAGCAACAACATAGTATCCATAACCACTGAGCGTTACCGTGAATACCCCATGCTCATCCAAGGCTACGGAGCAGGGGCAGGGGTTACAGCGGCAGGCGTGTTCGCCGACATAATGTCGCTCACCTGAGAGAGCCATGAAGTATTTGATTCTCTTAGGCGACGGCATGGCAGACTGGCGGGAGGAGCGCTTGGGGAACCAGACGCTCCTGCAATATGCCAACACGCCCCACATGGACTGGCTCGCACTGCGTGGAGCGGGGGGGCGGCTGATGACTGTGCCAGAGGGTTTTCACCCTGGCAGCGAGGTGGCTAACAGCAGCATCTTAGGTTACGACCAGCACCTTGTCTACGAGGGGCGCGGTCCTCTCGAGGCAGCCAGCATTGGCGTGGACTTGCAACCAGGCGACCTCGCTATGCGCTGCAATCTCGTGTGCCTGCAGGGCGACTTACTGAAGAACCACTCCTGCGGTCGTCTGGAGACCGCCGACGGTGCCACGCTCATCCGTTTCCTTCAGGAGCGTTTAGGCAGCGAAAGGGTGCATTTCTATCCTGGCGTGCAATACCGGCATCTGCTGGTAATCAAAGGCGGAGACAAGCGACTGCGCTGCACGCCGCCTCACGACATACCGCTCACCCCATGGCGCGACAATCTGCCAGAGGCGGAAGTGCCAGAGGCAGAAGAGACTGCCGCCCTGCTGCGTGACCTCATGGAGCAGAGCCGTAGCCTATTGGCGAACCATCCGCTTAATATAGAACGCGTGGCGCAGGGGCAAGACCCCGCAAACAGCATCTGGCCATGGGGCGGGGGCTACCGTCCACAGATGACTCCCCTCACCACCACCTATCCCCAGCTACACGGCGGAGCGGTAATCACGGCTGTAGACCTCATACGCGGCATAGGGCGATACGCTGGGCTAAGGGTGATAAACGTGCCAGGAGCCACGGGGCTGTGGGACACCAATCTGGAGGGGAAAGCCGAGGCTGCGGTGGAGGCTCTGAAGACAGACGATTTCGTTTATCTCCATGTGGAGGCGAGCGACGAGGCTGGGCACGACGGAGACCTTGAGCTGAAGCTGCGCACCATAGAGAGTTTTGATAGCCGCCTCGTCCGCCCCATACTGCGAGCTTTCGGAGTGAACAAGGCGGAAGACACGGCAGAGGCGCTGCAACTTGATGGTCAACCCGTGAGGATTGCCCTCTTGCCCGACCACCCCACGCCTGTGCGCCACCGCACCCACACGACCGAGCCCGTGCCTTTCTGCATCTGCGGTCACGGTGTGGAGCCCGACGGTGTAACCGCCTTCAGCGAGATAGACGAGCAATGCGGGGCTTTCGGACTGCTCCCCGTGGGCAGCTTCATTAGCCATTTTATAATAAAAGAAGAGGACTAACACATACACTTTCGAGCGATGAAATATTACAGCACAAACGGAAAAGCGCCACTCGCCTCGCTGGAGACTGCCGTGGTGCAGGGCCTCGCTCCCGACCGTGGGCTATATATGCCCGAGCGGATAGACCGCCTGCCAGCCGACTTTTTCCAGAGCATGGGAGAGATGACATTCCACGAGGTGGCTTGCCGTGTGGCAAGCGCATACTTCGGTGAGGACATAGCCGAGAAGGAATTGCGGGAGATGGTTTGCGACACGCTCTCCTTCCCCATTCCCCTCGTCCGCGTCAGGGAGGACATCTACTCACTGGAACTCTTCCACGGGCCCACTCTTGCCTTTAAGGATGTGGGGGCGCGCTTCATGGCGCGCATGCTGAAGCATTTCAACCAAGAGACTGAAGTGCACGTGCTGGTAGCCACCAGCGGTGACACTGGCTCTGCCGTGGCAAACGGTTTTCTCGGCGTAAAGGGCATACGGGTGCATGTGCTTTATCCCAAAGGCAAGGTCAGCCGCATACAGGAGTGCCAGTTCACCACCCTTGGCAGGAACATAACTGCGCTGGAGGTAGACGGCAACTTCGACGACTGCCAGGCTTTGGTGAAGAGCGCCTTCATGGACGGGGAGCTTAACAGCCGCCTCCGCCTCACCTCAGCCAACAGCATAAACGTGGCTCGCCTCTTGCCCCAGTCGTTCTACTACTTTTGGGCGCTGGCGCAGCTGCATCATCTCGGCATCAGAGAGAATGTGGTAGTCTGCGTGCCAAGCGGCAACTTCGGCAACATTTGCAGCGGTCTCTTTGCCAAGCGCATGGGGCTGCCAGTCAGCCGCTTCATAGCCGCAAACAACGCCAACACCGTTTTCTTCGACTATCTGCGGTCCTCACGCTACGAGCCGCGCCCCAGCATACCCACCCTCGCCAACGCCATGGACGTGGGCGACCCGAGCAACTTCGCACGCATACTGGAGCTTTACGGTCATTCCCATTCAGCGATATGCGCTGACATCAGCGGCTGCGTCTCCACCGACCAGCAGATAGCCGAGACCATGCGGCAATGTTATGAGGAGACGGGCTACATGCTCGACCCCCACGGGGCGTGCGGCTACCGTGCCCTCACGCAAGGCATCCGCGAGGGAGAGACGGGCATCTTCCTGGAGACTGCCCATCCCGCCAAGTTCCTGCAAGTGGTAAACGAACGTGTGCCAGCCGCCAAGGTCACCATCCCCGAACGCCTCGCCGCCTTCATGAAGGGGCATAAGCAGACAGTGCCCATGAGCCGCGACTTCGCTGACTTCAAGGAATATCTCCTCACTCTTTCAAAATAGTAAGCATATCTCCCTCTCATTCTATAGAGGGCGTGCCATAAGGGAATCCGCTATTGGTACAAATGCTTCTGGCGCTTTCCTTCACTGCACAAACGACGCTTGATTCGTGCACTAACGGCACCTAATTCCCGCACTAACGACGCAGGATTCATGCATGGATTTCCTG
>JAJPYT010000085.1 GCA_021204845.1 Prevotellaceae bacterium
TGGGTGCCGAAGGTACCCTCTAATATTCAGAGGGTTATAACCCTCTGCCGTGGATTGAAATCCACGGAATAATGGCGAGTACCTATCGGCACTCACTCCTTACTTGTTCCTTAACCGCAGGCCATAAAGGCCCGCGGCTATCATGGGGGAGCACCTTCGGCGCTCTTTCCGCTTGCAGGTTATCCATTTTGACACGCCCACTCCTTACTCGTTCCTTAACCGCAGGCCGTAAAGGCCCGCGGCTATCATGGGGGAGCACCTTCGGCGCTCTTTCCGCTTGCAGATTATCCATTTCGACACACCCTCTTTTATGAAATAAATATTGTGGTGCGGGGCGATTTGTCACCCATTTTAACTACTTTTGCGGTAGAAAGGAAAAGACGGATAGGGAGATGATAGACCGGGCGACGATAGAAAAGGTGAACGACGCGGCGAGAATTGAGGAAGTGGTGGGCGACTTCGTCACGCTGAAGAGGGCTGGGGTGAACCTGAAAGGGCTCTGCCCCTTCCACGACGACAGGACACCCTCGTTCTTCGTGTCACCGGCCAGGAACTACTGCAAATGCTTCGCCTGCGGAGAAGGAGGCAACCCCGTGAACTTCATAATGAAGCATGAGCAGTTGAACTATGCCGACGCCATCCGCTATCTGGCAAGGAAATATGGCATACCCATAGAGGAAAAGGAACTGACCGCCGAGGACATGAGGCGTAAGGACGACCGCGAGAGCATGTTCATACTGAACGAGTGGGCGCGCGACTGGTTCCGCAAGCAACTGACAGAGACAGAGGAGGGGAGAGACATAGGGCTGACGTACCTGCACGGACGGGGGTTCCGCGACGACACGATAGAGCGCTTCCAGGTGGGTTACTGTCCTAACAGCAGGGAGACTTCCCTGCACGCCGACGCGCTGAAGGCGGGTTTCAGGGAGGAATACATAACCAACACGCCCAACGAGCAGGACACGAGGCAGAGCGTAGGCACGGGACTGGCGTGGAAGAACGACAGGGGGCAGCTGCGCGACCGCTTCAGCGGACGGGTGATATGGCCCATACTCACCATAAGCGGGAAGGTGGCAGGCTTCGGGGGCAGGGTGCTGGACGCGGCCACCAAGGGCGTGAACGTGAAGTACCAGAACTCCCCCGAAAGCATGATATACAGCAAGCGGAGGGAGCTGTTCGGGCTGATGCAGGCGAAGCAGGCCATCTCGAAGCAGGACCTTTGCTACTTGGTGGAGGGGTACACCGACGTGATGGCCATGCACCAGAGCGGAGTGGAGAATGTGGTGGCATCCTCCGGCACGGCGCTCACGGAGGAGCAAATAGGGATGATACACCGACTGACTGACAACATAGTGGTGGTGTACGACGGGGACGCGGCGGGGATAAAGGCCTCGCAAAGGGGTATAGACATGCTGCTGAGGCAGGGCATGAACGTGAGACTGCTGCTCCTGCCCGACGATGACGACCCCGACAGCTTCGCCAGAAAACATAACGCCACGGAGTTCAAGGAATATATAACCAGCCACCAGACGGACTTCATAAAGTTCAAGACCAGCCTGCTGATGGAGGAGGCGAAAGACGACCCTGTGGGCCTGAGCCGCCTGACTAACAACATAGTGCAGAGCATAGCCGTGATACCAGATGAGATAACGCGCTCGCTATACGTGAAGGAGACGGCTCAGACGATGGGGATGCAGGAGGGACTGATAGCGAGTGCCCTGAACAAACAGCTGAAGAAGAACAAAGAGGAGTGGCAGAGGCAAAGGGAACGCGACGAGAAGAGGGCTGCCGCCGACACACAGCAAGCAGAGACCAAGCAAAAGGAAGAGCCCACAGCCGACACCACCACGACAGAGAGGAAAGAGAAGGAAGACCGCTTCTACCAGATAGAGAAGGAGCTGACGAGGGCTGTGGTGCGCTACGGGAACACGGTGATAGGCGAGATGGTGACCGACGAGGGAAAGACCAAGAGCGTGAGCGTTGCGGAATATATACACCTGGCGCTGCGGCAAGACGGGCTGGAACTGAGGGACCCGCTGCTAAGGAGCATGCTGGCGGAGGCTCTGGAACATGCGGGAGAGGAGAATTTCGACACGGAGAAGTTCTTCCTTAACCACCTGGACCAGGAGGTGAGCTCGCTGGCGTTTGAGCTGGTGACGGACAAGGAGCAGCTGAGCAAACTGTTCAGCGGCGACGAAGCGGAAACCGAGGAGGAAAAGAACAGCGCACGGGCAATGGAGCTGGTGCCACACTTGATGACCGACTATAAGCTGGGCATAGTGAAGGAACAGCTTAAAGCCGTGACCGACGAGATAAAGAAGCCCGAGACGATGAGCGACATGAACCGCTATAACGAGATAATGAAAAGGTTCATGAGACTGAAGGAGACGGAGAGAAAGCTCTCCATGGCTGGGGGAGACAGGGTGATAAGCTAATCGGCTGAGGCGTTAATCTTGCACTTGACAATGATTGCCTCGTCAAATCCCCCTTTGTTCCGCAAGTCGGTAAGCAACTCGACAGCCTCGTCGTGAGTTTTGAAATCACCCACGTGACATATCCACCGTGGACTTACGAAACGGGTATAGGTGGCTATGTCGGGATAATATGAGAGCACCTTGTTCTCCATCTGCTGCGCCTTGTACTTGGCATCGCGCGAGTTGCCGCCCACGTAGACCTGTATGCGGTAGCCGTTCATCCTGACTTTCTTGCCCGCGGCGGCAGACGACGAGGAGGTGGAGGCGTTGCCCGACGAGGAGCCGGCAGTGGTGGTCGCCCCTGAGCTGGCGGTGTGTGACGAAGAGGGGCGCGAGCCATTCACCGCGGCGTCTATCTCGGCGTCGTGGTGGAGAACTACAATACCCTGGTTTGCCATTTGCCTCTGGAGCTTCTGCGTAAAGCTCTCCTGCGCGGCTGCCACTGACGACAGCAGAATGGCGACTGAAAACGCGACAGTTTGCCTGAACATTATCCCTTTTCCTTTTTCTGACTTATATAAGAGGGAAGGAAGGACCGCACACTGCGGTACGGGCGAGCGGTCCTTCCCCCGTTGTATCATGTGTGAGATCGGTTACTTCCAAGCGTCTATTATGCCCTTGAAATCAGCGCACTTGAGAGAGGCTCCGCCAATGAGACCACCGTCCACATCGGGCTTGGAGAAAATCTCCTTGGCGTTGGACGGCTTGCACGAGCCACCATAGAGGATGGATAGCTCCTCGGCTGCAGCCTCGCCAAAGCGGCCCGCCATGATGCCACGAATGAAGGCGTGCATATCCTGCGCCTGGTCTGCCGTGGCGGTCTTACCGGTGCCAATGGCCCAAACCGGCTCGTAAGCCAGAGTCACGTTGGAAAGCTGCTCAGCCGTGAGGTCGAACAGGGAATCTGCCAACTGCGCTCCCACTACCTCGTTCTGCTTGCCTGCCTCACGCTCCTCCAGCACCTCTCCTATGCAGAAGATGACTTTCAAGCCATTGGCAAGCGCCAGATTCAGCTTGTTCTTCAGTATGGCGGCTGTCTCAGCATAGTAAGCGCGACGCTCGCTATGACCGAGGATAACGTACTGCGCGCCAGTGCTCTTTACCTGTGAAGCGCTCACCTCGCCCGTGTATGCGCCCTTCTCCTTGTCGGCACAGTTCTCAGCCCCCACGGCGATCACGCTGCCCTCGGTGATGGCGGTCAGCGTTGCCAGGTGGATGAAAGGAGTGCAAATGACAACTTCGCAATTTGGCTTATCGGCAGCCAAAGCGGCCTTCAACTCAGTGGCGAGAGCCACACCCTCTTGCAAGCTCAGGTTCATCTTCCAGTTGCCTGCTACAATCTTCTTTCTCATGTTCCTTTTGTTTTTTGAGATTTATAAACTTCTGTCGATATTTCTGTAAGTACTTGCCGCCTGTCCATATTCTGTCGACGAGAGCAAACACCAGTAGCGGAATGAAGAACCACAGGAGCAGGCGCACAGAGGCATGTAGGAAATCCTTGCGCTGCGGCTGTCCTATCTGCAGGTCCTGCAAGGGTGCCGTGAGCTTGCGGCTGTCGGGCAGGGCGGAGGCTGGCCATTTGTTCACCACAACGCCCCCGTCCAGAAGCAGAAGCCCGGGGTTGGAGCGTATCATCGTCTTCAGCACTATGGCATCGGTGGAGGCAAAAGGATATTCAGCACCAGTCCTGTCCATCCATCTCTCTATTGCCTCGCTCCCCGACCCTGTGAGGCACAGGAACGGATAACCATAATCCTCGCAATACTCGAATATGTTGTTTATTTCGTCAATGGCTCCCTCGTCAGCAGTCTCTAAATACGGGGCAGCCAGAATGAACTTGTAACCTGGCTGGGCGAGCCACTGCAGCGTGATGTCTCCCTCCTCTTCCGTATCTATGTAGAAGTCGGCATAGACTGGTTTCTCAGCGGGGTTGTCCCATTCGTTCTCCACTGCTGTCGCCAAATCTACTCCCAAATGATAGGGGCGGAAATCGATGACGGGCAGGCGGTATATGCAGTAAAGGGCAAGCGCCAACGCGTATGCGAAGGAATAGATGGATATGGTCCACTGATTGCGCTCTGATATGAAGCGCAACATCATGCCTGGCCGGCAGACGACAGCCACTGCCGCCGCTAACAAGACCACGTTCTTGCCAAAGGTCTGCCAGTTAGTAAGGACCAGAGCGTCGCCAAAGCAACCGCAATCAACCACCACGCCAGTCAGGGCTATATATAGGGTGAGAGGAGTGACCACAAGCATGAACAGGAGCGTGACGAGAGAGGTGAGCCTGCGACGGATGCCAAAGAAAAGATTTATGCCCAATATGAACTCCAGCATGGCCAGCGCCACTGCCAGACAAATGGGCACAAAGGCAGGCATGAAAGAAGAGACACCAAACTGGTCGGCATAGTCCTCAAGCTTATACTGGAAGCCCAGTGGGTCAATAAGTTTCACCGTGCCCGAAAAGATGAACGTGAGCGCCAACACAAGGCGGCACACATTCACTCCCATCTGGCACAACCTATACTTAAGCCCCTTCATCAAATGTCAGCTTTATCAATCCGAAGACAGCGTAATTCATTATGTCCATGTAGTTGGCGTCTATGCCTTCCGACACCAGCGTCTCACCACTTAGGGACTCTATCTGCTTTGTCCTGAATATCTTCATCAGTATCAGGTCTGTGTAGCTGCTCACTCGCATGCCTCGCCACGCCTCGTCATAGTCGTGGTTCTTCTTCAGCATAAGCGCAAGCGTCCGCTCCGCGTGCCTGTCATACGCCTCCAGCGCTTGCGGGGTAGTCATGGAAGCGGCGGTCTCCGAGGGACCCAGCTCCAGTTGTATGAGCCCTATGATGGAGTAATTGACAAGTGCCATGAACTCTGGTCTTATGCCCTCGTCCACCAGCGCCACACCTTTCGTCTCTATGCTGCGTATGCGGTTGGCTTTTATATACAGCTGGTCGGTGACGCTTGGCACACGCATTATACGCCATGCGGCACCATAGTCGTGCAACTTCTTCGAGAATAGCTCACGGCATTCCGTCAACACTTGTCTGAACTGCTCTTCTGTCTTATTCATATTCAAACATAAAAGTCCGATGCGACATCATCGCACCAGACTTTTCTTATATCGCGTTGTATGTTTAAGAGCACTTTATTATCTGCCCCAGCTTCAGAACTTTTGTCTTCGATATATTGTTCAGGCGGCAAAGCTTGTCCACTGTGGTGTGGTACTTCTTGGCAATCGACGATAGCGTGTCGCCTTTCTTCACCTTATATATCTGCGAGCGTGAGGTATTGCGCTCAGCCATCTTCTGTGCCTGGAACTGGCGCGACTCTTCAGCTTTTGCCTCGTCGTCGCTTGTGGCTGTCGTTTGCTCGTTGGCTGCCAAGTCACGCTCGTTCAGCAAAGAGCCCCGTCCGTTGGAACGGAACACATAGGTATCCGCCTTCACGTCCTGCATCTCGAAGGAGAACAGAATCTCCGGGTCTATGAACTCTCCGAGGAAGCGCGTCTCGAAATGCAGGTGGGAACCTGTGCTTCGTCCCGTGCTGCCACCCAAGCCTATCGGGTCGCCAGCCTTCACCATCTGGTCCTCTTTCACCAATTGCTTCGACATGTGCCCATATAGCGTCTCAAGCCCGTTGGCATGACGTATCATCACATACTTTCCATATCCGCGACCGTCGTATTTCACCACTCTCACTTTCCCGTCGAAGGCAGCGCGTATGGTATCACCGACATAGACCTTAATGTCCGTTCCGTAGTGCTTGCGGCGGAAGCGGGGGCGGTATCCGTAATGGGAGGTGACGAGACGGCTATCGCATGGCATACGGAAATGGCTCAGGTCTATCTTATACTCCTGGGGCAACTCCGTAGTGTAGTGCTCATACTCGTGTGTCCACGACGGATAGAGGTTCAGCATGGTGGGGTCACCAGCAAATTCCCTCTCATGCAGGTTGATGATTGAAATGGAGTCTATCGTTCTCAGTTTGTTGTCTATCGGCAAAGCGTTGACCATCATGTCTTGACCACAAACGGGCAGCGCGACAAAAATGGTCGCCGACAGAAGTGCGCTTCTTGTCGTCTTCCTTACATTCATCTCTGGTATTAGTTATCTTGAACGTCCTTTAATCATTCCATTCTTCTAACTCTCCCTCGGAATACAAGATTCCAAGATTGGTGTCTCCCAAATCAAACACTTCCTCTGGCTTGAAGAAGCGGTTGATCTCGTCAACCGCTATATGGGGACCGTCGCTGGCATGCACCACGTTGTGGTGGTTGCTCATGCTGTAGTCTCCGCGTATGGTGCCTATGGCTGCGTCTCTTCCGTTTGTCACTCCCGTCATGGAGCGAACTACACGCACCGCCTCCACGCCCTCTAAGCAAATGGCAACGACGGGGCTCGCCTGCATGGACGCCCTCAACTCCGCGAAGAAAGGCTTGTCCTTGTGGTGGGAATAGTGCTCCGCCAACAGCTCGTCACTCAGTCGCATCATCTTCATCCCTGCTATTCTCAAGCCTTTACGCTCGAAACGTGTGATGATTTCACCCATCAAGCCGCGCATAACAATAGAAGGCTTCAGCAACACAAGTGTTCTTTCCATTTTTCGTCTCTTTTTCCCTATCTGCGGTCTCTTTTCAAGAATCGCTCTGCAAAAGTAGCGAAAAAATGCCAGAGACACAAATAAACACCCATTTTTTTGCCTTTCGACTTGCTTTGAGGCACAATCTGCAGGCATGGCAAGCACATCAAAAGAAAGTTTTATTGAAAAAGTTTCGCAGTATCAACTATTTTTCGTTAATTTGCCACGGATAACGCTGAAATTAAACACTAAAAACAAACAATAACTATGGTAAAGTACTTAGGAATACTGCTTATTGTAATCGGCGCGGTAGTGCTGCTCGTCAGCTATTTTAAGGAGTGGGTTGACTACAATTGGGTTCAGTTCACTGGTTTAGCGCTTATTATTGTAGGGTTGGTGGTTCACATACTTCTTCAGAAGTACAAGAAGTAAATTACAACTGCCCGCAGGCAAGAGAAAAAGGAGTGACGCATCTCCAAAGGTGCGCCACTCGTTTTCTTGTACTTCTCTCTTTGAGGTCTCCCGTCACATATCTGTCCCGTCGGGAACAATGAGGCGATAACCCTTGCCATGCACATTGTTTATCTCTATGGAGGGGTCGTCCTTCAGATGCTTGCGCAGCTTTGTGATGTAGACATCCATGGAACGCGCGTTGAAGTAATTGTCGTCTATCCAGATGGTCTTCAGCGCCAGCTCGCGTTGCAGCACTTTGTTGGCGTAGTTGCAGAGCAACCCCAGCAACTCGCTTTCCTTGGTAGTCAGCTTCGTCTTCTCCTCGCCGAAAGTCAGTAGTTGGCGTTGCGTGTCGAAGGTATACTTGCCCAAGCGGTACTGCGTCGTGTTCTCGCTCTTTTTCCCGCGCACTCGGCGCATGATGGCCTCGATGCGGAACACCAGCTCATCCATGGAGAAGGGCTTAGTGAGATAGTCGTCAGCCCCTAACTTGAAACCTGTGATGATGTCATCCTTCATATTCTTGGCTGTGAGGAAGATGATGGGGATATCGGCACTTTGCTGGCGAATCTCCGCAGCCAGCTCGAAACCGTCTTTCTTAGGCATCATCACGTCCAGCACGCACATGTCATAATGGCTCTTCATGAAACTCCTGTAACCGAGCTCACCGTCCAGGCTCAGATCTGTCTCATATCCTTTGGCCTGCAAATACTCCCTGAGCAGCATACCCAGATTCTCGTCGTCCTCACAAAGGAGGATGTGCAACTTATTTTCCATAGTTAACATTTTATATTTGGTATTGTTATTATAAACTTGGTCCACTTCCCGAACTCGCTTTCCACCTTAATGTTGCCGTGGTGCAAGTCCACCATCTTCTTCACGTAGGTCAGCCCCAGTCCGAAGCCCTTCACGTTGTGCTGGTTACCAGTGTGCACGCGGTAGAACCGGTCGAATATCTGGCGATAGTCCTCTTTCTTTATGCCTATGCCGTTGTCCTCCACCATCACGCAGTAGTTCGCGTCCTGATTGTAGGTCACAATCTTCAGCTTCAGCGCCACATCGTCTCTCCGGTACTTCACGGCGTTCTCCATGAGGTTGAATATTATGTTCGTGAAATGCATCTCGTCCACGTTCACCAGCGGGTTCTCCGCTTCCAGCCTGGTCTCTATCGTGCCCCCGCTCTGCTGCACCTTCAGGGTGAATATCTTCACCACGCTGTCTATCAGCTCGTCAGCGTTCAGTTCCACGAACTTCATGGCTATGTTCTTGTGGTCGTAGAGCGACATTTGCAGCACTTTCTCCACCTGGAAGCGCAGTCTCTTGGTCTCCGTATATATCACGTTGCCCAAGTTCTCATACATCTGCTCGCTCTTCTTCACGCTTCGGTCGGCGAGCATCTGCGCCGCCAGCGATATGCTGGATATAGGTGTCTTGAACTCGTGCGTCATGTTGTTAACAAAGTCGTTCTTCATCTCCGTCACCTTGCGCTGGCGCACCACCAGATAAATCGTCACAATGAAAATGAGGAACAAGATTACCGTGAAAGCCATCGCCGGCAACATCATGTTCACTACTCCCAGCACATACTTGCTTTGCTCGGGGAAATGCACGACCACCACCCCCATTTTCGTGGAAGGGTCGTTGCTGAAGAGTGTCTGCGTGTAGCTGTACTGCGAGCCCGTCTCGTCGTAATCGGGACAGCGGTAGACCTCTCGTCCGTCGCTTGTGCATATCTTGAAGTGAAAGGGTATGGTCACCCCGTTACGCTCCAGCGCCATGCGCAGGCAGGCATCCAGAAACTGCGGGTTTATCCGTTCCTCGAAGCTTTTCTCGCTCGCGTTGTACATGATGGCATATATCACCTTGTCCAGCACACTTCTTTGGTAAACGTAGGCGTTGCGCACGGCACGCTGGAAGTTCTCCGCCGACTGCGATATTGCGTCCGTGTTAATCGCCTGCATTCTGAAAGTCATGGGGGCGTGTATGGGACGCTGCATCAAGGCGAGGTTCTCCCCGGAATGCTCGTCCTTGCGTGACACTATGCCTATGAGGGCAGGATTGGAGAGCGCCCGAGATATGGGGCTCACCGTCGTGGTGTCCAAGGCTATCAACTCATCGCTGTATTCCGATATCACACTGTCAAGATAGTGATAGGTCTCGCTATGCTCCAGGTCTTTGGACGCCTGGTCCAGACTGCGCTTCACGCTCTCGTCGAACTGGTCCTTGCGCATTTTCACCATCATGCTCGTGTATCGCCCCTGCAGCGACAGCAGCCCGAAAAAGCTTACCGCCACCAGCACTCCCACCATAGCTATCCACACACGTTTCATACGGGCAAATTTAGTTCCGAACTTCTTCTTAAAAGCAAAAGAGGAGCAACAATGTGCTCCTCTTTTGCATGATTTATCAAATATGTGCGTTTCCGCGTCCGATTTCTTACTCCTCGCTCTCTGTCTCGTGCTCCTTTATCAGCTTCTGCTGTATGTCGGTGGGCACAAGCTCGTAACTGGCAAACTTCATGGAGAAGCTGGCACGCCCGCCCGCTATCGAGCTCAGCGCCGTGCAGTAGTTCGACATTTCCTTCAGAGGCACTTTGGCTGACAGCTTCTGGTAGTTTGCCTCGCTGGTCATGCCCATTATCACAGCTCTCCTTCCCTGCAAGTCGCTCATCACGTCACCCATCTTGTCGCTCGGGGTCAGCACCACCACGTCGTATATGGGCTCCAGAATCTTCGGGTTGGCGTCGCGGAAGGCCTTTGCGAAAGCGTTACGTCCTGCCAGCATGAAGGAGATTTCGTTCGAGTCCACGGGGTGCATCTTTCCGTCGTACACTATCACTCTCACGTCTCTCGCGTAGCAACCCGTCAAGGGTCCCTGCTCCATTCTCTGCATCACGCCTTTCAGTATGGCGGGCATGAAGCGCGCGTCTATAGCGCCACCAACCACACTGTTTATGAACACCAGTTTGCCGCCCCACTCCAGTTGTATCTCCTCTTTGCCTTTCGCGGCTATGCGATACTCCTGGTTGCCGAAGCGGTAAACATCAGGCTCGGGCATTCCGTCGGTGTACGGCTCCACTATCAGGTGCACCTCGCCAAACTGCCCTGCGCCGCCCGACTGCTTCTTGTGCCTGTAGTCGGCCCTTGCCGCCTTTGTTATCGTCTCGCGGTACGGGATCTTCGGCTCGTCGTACGTTATCTGTATCTTCTCGTTGTTCTCCAGTCTCCACTTCAGTGTGCGCAGGTGGAACTCGCCCTGGCCGTGCACCAGTATCTGCTTCAGCTCCTTGCTGTTCTCAACCTTCCATGTCGGGTCTTCCTCGCGCATGCGCTGCAGGGCGTTCATCATCTTCTCCGTGTCCGACTCACTCACCGCCTTTATGGCGCGTGTGTACTTGCTGTCGGGATATTGTATGAAGTCAAACTTATAGTCGCAGTCCTTGGCGTTCAGTGTGTTGCCCGTCTTCACGTCTTTCAGTTTCACGGCGCAGCCTATGTCGCCAGCCACCAGAGTGTCCACCTTTATGCGTATGGCGCCAGCGCAGCAGAACATCTGCGACATGCGCTCCTTCGAACCTCTGTCGGTGTTTGTCAGGTCGTCGCCCTCCTTCACTGTGCCGCTCATCACCTTGAAATACTGCACCTCGCCTATGTGCGGCTCCACGCCTGTCTTGAAGAAGAAGAGGCTTGTCGCCGCGCTTGCGTCGGGGGCTATCTCCTCACCCTGCGCGTTCTTCACAGCCGGCATGTCCTGCACCGAAGGCACCACATTGCCCAAGAACTCCATCAGCCGCCTTACGCCCATGTCCTTGGTGGCGCACACGCAGCATACGGGGAACATGCCCCTCGCTGCCAGTCCCTTGCGCATGCCCAAGCGTATCTCGTCGTCCGTCAGCTCCTCGGTCTCGAAGAATTTCTCCATCAGTGCCTCGTCGTGCTCTGCCGCAGCCTCCACCAGTCTTGCGCGCCACTCCGTGGCTTTAGCCATCTCGTCGGCGGGTATGTCCTCTATGGTTGGCTCGCCTCCCTCTGGCTTCCACGAGTATTTTTTCATCACCAGCACGTCTATCATGCTGTTGAAGTCGGGTCCCGTCTTCACGGGATATTGCACCGGCACCACCTTAGTGCCGTATATTTCTGTCAATTGTTCCAGCAGACGGTCGTAGTCCGTTGCCTCATCGTCTAACTGATTCACCACGAACATCACGGGCTTGCCCAGTTGCTCGGCATATCTGAAGTGGTTCTGTGTGCCCACTTCCACTCCGTTGGCTCCCTTCAGCAGCAAGAGGGCGGTGTCAGTCATGCTAAGAGCCGTAACGGCAGCTCCCACGAAGTCGTCGCTGCCCGGGCAGTCTATCATGTTCAGTTTCTTGCCGTTCCATTCCACATGGAACACAGTGTTAAACACGCTGTAGCCGTACTCCTGCTCCACGGGGAAGTAGTCGCTTACCGTGTTCTTCAGGCTTATGCGCCCGCGCCGTTTAGTCACGCCTGCGTCAAAGAGCAGGCTTTCCGTGAGTGTTGTTTTACCGCTGCCGTCATTCCCCAGCAGCGCGATGTTTCTGATTTCGTTTGTCTGATAAACTTTCATGATACTATCATTATTATGTTAATATTTTCCACCGCAATTTAGCGATTATTCACGAACCCTCCAAACATTGCGCCTTTTTTTATATCTTTGCGCCTAAAATGACCAGTGTTTACGTCCATATCCCTTTCTGCCGCAGCCGTTGCGCCTATTGCGATTTCCTTTCATCCACTCTCGGGTCGGGCTGGCAACAGACGTATCTGGGCGCCCTTCACAGCGAGATGCTCCGCCGTCGCTTCGAGAATGGCGAGCCCCTCGCCTCGTCGGTCTACATCGGGGGCGGCACGCCTTCGATTCTCTCTCACGAACCCTCCAAACATTGCGCCTTTTTTTATATCTTTGCGCCTAAAATGACC
>JAJPYT010000078.1 GCA_021204845.1 Prevotellaceae bacterium
TTCTTCTCCTTCATCTCTGTCTCGCTGGGAGCGCCCACGTAGAGCACTGCCACACCGCCCGCCAACTTTGCCAGACGCTCCTGCAGCTTCTCCTTGTCGTAGTCGCTGGTGGTGTTGGAGATTTCGTTCTTTATCTGGTTCACGCGGTCCTTGATAGCCTGGCTGTCGCCGTGACCGTTGACTATGGTGGTGTTGTCCTTAGTGATGGTGACCTTGTCGCAAGAGCCCAGCATCTCGATGGTAGCCTGCTCGAGCTTGAGACCAGTCTCCTCGCTGATTACCAGACCACCCGTGAGGGTAGCGATGTCTTGCAACATAGCCTTGCGGCGGTCGCCAAAGCCAGGAGCCTTAACGGCACAAATCTTCAGCTGGGTGCGCAAACGGTTGACCACCAGAGTGGTAAGAGCCTCACTGTCCACATCCTCGGCAATCACCAGCAGGGGGCGTCCGCTCTGCACGGCAGGCTCCAGAATGGGCAGGAAATCCTTCAGGTTGGAAATCTTCTTGTCGTAGATGAGAATGTAGGGGTTCTCCATGGCGCACTCCATCTTCTCCGTGTCGGTCACGAAGTAGGGCGAGAGATAGCCGCGGTCGAACTGCATGCCCTCTACAACCCCTATGGTGGTGTCACGTCCCTTGGCTTCCTCGATGGTGATTACACCGTCTTTCGACACCTTCTTCATGGCGTCTGCCAGCAGTTTGCCTATTTCGGGGTCGTTGTTGGCGCTCACGGTTGCCACCTGCTCAATCTTGCTGTAGTCGCTGCCCACAACCTCAGACTGCTCCTTAATGTTAGCCACAACGGCGGCAACAGCCTTGTCTATGCCGCGCTTCAGGTCCATGGGGTTTGCCCCAGCCGCGACGTTGCGCAGTCCGTCGCGAATGATAGCCTGGGCAAGCACCGTGGCGGTGGTGGTGCCGTCGCCTGCGTCGTCGCCCGTCTTGCTTGCCACGCTCTTTACCAGCTGCGCGCCAGCGTTCATGAAGGGGTCTGCCAACTCTATTTCCTTAGCCACGGTGACACCGTCCTTTGTGATTTGCGGAGCGCCGAACTTCTTCTCGAGAACCACGTTGCGGCCCTTAGGACCGAGGGTAACCTTAACTGCGTTGCTCAACTGGTCGACACCCTGCTTCATGAGCTCGCGTGCCTCGACATTGAATTTAATATCCTTTGCCATTTTACTTTAACTTTTGTTTGTGTTTCTGAAATAATAAATAATGATAAATCACACGGCGACGTGTTTAGCCCACGATGGCCACCACGTCGCTTTGGCGCATGATGAGATATTTGTTGCCCTCAATCTCCAGCTCCGTGCCGGCATACTTGCCGTATAGCACCTGGTCGCCAGCCTTCAGCACCATTTCCTCGTCCTTGGTGCCAGTGCCGACTGCCACTATTGTGCCCCGTAGGGGCTTTTCCTTTGCTGTGTCGGGGATGATGATTCCACCCACTGTCTTTGTCTCTGCGGCTGCGGGCTCGATGAGCACTCTGTCTGCCAATGGTTTGATGTTCATAATTATTCTATTATTTATGAGTTAGACTTTATCTGCCGCTTGCGTGTGCCAAGTCCGTGCCAAACAAGGGCGACATTGCCAAAATGGCAGAAAAATGCCGCGGTATGGCATATTGACATTGAAATTTTAGTAATTTTGTGGGGGAGTTATGCAGGTTATGAGCATAGATAAACGCCGCTTGGGCAATTTCTTCACTATATATGGAGTCATCTTCCTTGGTGTATGGCTTTGCCTGTCGTTGTGGTCACCCCGCGGCGGATACATCTGGGACCCATTGTTCATAAACGTTAGCACAAGTCTGCTCTTCACCCTGCTGGTGGCGCTCACGGGCCGTCTGCTGGGCACCGACCACACATTCTTGGGCATGCTCTTCACGGCAGTCTTCCTGATAGTCTTCTACCCTGGGGCGTCTGGCTACTTCAACCGCGACGAGGTGTCGCTGCTGGAGCTCGCCTCGCAGTGCATAGTGCCTTTCTTCATAATGCAATACGAGACGGTGAGCCGCAAGAATTTCGGCAAGCTATACTTCCTTATGCTCTTCATGGGAGTGTTTTGCAGCTACACTCACAACACCATTACCATCCCTCTGTGCGCCACCTTCGTGTGGCTCTCCTTCTTGCGTCGCCGCCAGTTCTTCCGCCGTGCTTGTTGGCCTATGGTGGTGGGCTTTGTCATTGGCACGGGCTTAAGCATCTGGAAGGTGCGCAGCAGCGGTGAGGAGCCTATCACCCCTCTCGCCGACGTGACTGCTGCCACCAGTGTGGTCTTCCACATCCTCTGGGACACGAAAGTTTTTGTCTTTTCCACTGCCCTCACAGCCTATCTGGCCTTAGCCAAGAACGGGCGCAAAATCATAGCCCATCTGGCGAGGCGGCAATACGTGCTCTCCTACTGCCTGCTCATGGCTATTCTGCCGCTCCCCTTTGCCCCCTTGGGCATAGACAACGCCGTCGCCGGGGTCTGCTTCTTCAGCATGCTGTGGTCTCTCTCGCTGTGTAAATATCTGGTGTTTATATATTTCAACAAACGATTATAAAACAATAACTCTATGCAAATTCAGAAGATAGAAGGGCTGATAGATGCCCCCTTTACCCCTTTCGCGTCCAACGGCGACGTGGACCTCTCGCCCATACCTGCCTATGCCGCCATGCTGGCAAAGAACGGGCTTAGGGGTGTGTTCATTAACGGCTCCAGCGGCGAGGGCTACATGCTCACGGCAGAAGAGCGCGTCCAGTTGGCAGAGGCGTGGATGGCGGCTGTGCCGCGGGGCTTCAAGGTGATAGTTCACGTGGGCAGTTGCTGCCTGCGTGAGAGCCGGCGGCTGGCGGCTCATGCCCAGCAGGTAGGCGCGTGGGGCATAGGAGCCATGGCACCACCTTTCCCCAAGATTTGCCGCCTCGAGGAGCTCGTGCGCTACTGCGAGGAGATAGCCTCGGCAGCGCCCTCTCTGCCTTTCTATTTCTACCACATACCTGCCTTCAACGGAGCCTTCCTGCCAATGGTGGATTTCCTGAAGGCTGTGGACGGGCGCATACCCAACTTCGCTGGCATAAAATACACGTTTGAGAGCATCTACGAGTACAACCAGTGCCGCCTCTATGGGCAAGGGCGGTTCGACATGCTGCACGGGCAGGACGAGACCCTCCTTCCGCAGCTTGCCATGGGCGGCGCGCGCGGTGGAATAGGCGGCACCACCAACTACAACGGCCGTTGCCTCGTGGGAATCATGAAGGCTTGGGAGCGTGGAGACTTAGAGGAGGCTCGCCGCTTGCAAAACTATGCCCAGGAGGTGATAAACGTCATCTGCTACTTCCGCGGCAACATAGTGGGCGGCAAGCGCATAATGAAGCTCATAGGCCTCCCGCTTGGAGCCAACCGCACGCCATTCCAGAACATCACGCCAGAGGAGGAGAGCCGCCTGAGAGACGAATTAGAACAAATAGACTTCTTTAATAACTGTAATCTGTTTTGAAAAAGACATTCTTTTATATCGTGGCGTTGCTGCTCTCGCTCTCCGTTGATGTTAGGGCGCAAGAGGGCATACGCATAGAGACCCTGCCGCCACACTATGTGAGCAAGGGGCAGGGCGTGTCTGCCGCCTCCTTCGGCTATGTCGACGGGCATATCCTCGTGGCTGGAGGTTGCAATTATCCTGACGTTCCTGTCCAAGAGGGAGGGGAGAAAAAGTTCTACGACAAAATCTGGCGCCTCAGCCGCTTGGGCTGGTTCGAGAGCCGCAGCAGGTTGCCCTACCCCGTGGCATACGCCGCCTACGTCAGCACCGACCAGTGGCTCGTGTGCATTGGCGGCACCAACAAAAGCCAAAAGAGCCTGAAGGATGTCTACCGCATCAATTATCTGGACATGGAACCCCTGCCGCCTCTGCCCGAGGGTGTAGACAACGGAGCGGCAAGCTATCGCGACGGCTATATCTATCTGGCTGGCGGAGAGACCGACGGGCAGCCGCAGCAGGGTGTCTACCGCCTGGCATACCCGGGGGGCACGGAGTGGGAACTCATAGCCACCATGCCGGGGCAGGCTCGCTTGCAGCCCTGCGTGGTGGCTCAGACCGACGGGGCAAGCGTGGCGCTCTACGTGTTTGGCGGTTACGACCCTGCCGACGGGCAGATAGCCACCGAGGTGCTTAAGCTCAACCTCCTCACCCGCGAGTGGACCGCCCTGCCCGACTCAGAGGCGACAGTGGGCATGACGGCTGTGAGCAGCGGATACAGCCATGTGCTTTTCTTCGGGGGCGTGAGTCGTGACATTTTCCAGAGGGCAGTGCGTGGCGAGTTTGGCGACACGTATTACAGCCATCCAGCCCAATGGTATCAGTTCAACCCCGACATTCTGGTCTATCACACCATCACCAACTCGTGGTATAGCATACCGGGCAAGTCGTTCATGGCGCGCGCCGGGGGAGGTCTGGTCACCACGGACGACGGCTCCTACGTGCTTCTCGACGGGGAGAGCCGCCCGGGCATTAGGGCTGGCGACGTGGTAAAGTTGCAGTTCAGCCACTCCGTCTCCTTCGGCTGGCTCAATTGGCTCGTGCTCATTGTCTATCTCGCTGCCATGCTCTTCGTGGGCATCTATTTCATGCGCCGCGAGGGTGGCAGCGATGACTTCTTCCGCGCTGGCGGCAGGGTGCCATGGTGGGCGGCAGGCATAAGCATCTATGCCACAATGCTTTCAGCCATCACCTATATGGCCATTCCAGCGAAGGCTTACGCCACCGACTGGACATACTACCCGATGCTCGTTACCATTTTGCTGGTTTCCTATCCCGTCATCAAGTATTATCTTCCATATTTCCGCAAGCTCAACATCACCAGTGCCTACGAGTATCTTGAGATGCGCTTCAACGCCGCCACGCGTCTGCTCGCCTCCGCTTTGTTTATCCTGTTCATGCTGGCTCGCATGGCTTTGGTGCTATATCTGCCGTCGCTTGCTCTTACGGCTGTCACGGGTATCGACCTCAGCGTGTGCATCCTGCTCATGGGTCTTATCACCATCGTTTATTGCACTATGGGCGGAGTTGAGGCGGTCATTTGGGGCGATGTCATTCAGGGCATCATACTCGTCGGGGGCGCGGTGCTTGCCGCGGTCTACCTCTTTGCCCATACCGGGGGAGGTTTCTCGGGAGCCATGCGCCTTGCTATAGATAACGACAAGATGCGCCTCTTCCAGTGGAGCCTCGACTACCGCAGCGTCACCTTCTGGGTGGCTATTATAGGGGGCTTGGCAAACAATCTCATCTCTTATACCAGCGACCAGACGGTGATTCAGCGCTACTTGACCACAAAGGACGAGCGTGGGGCGCGCAAGAGCATTCTCACCAACGCCCTCATGAGCGTCTTCGTCTCCATAGTATTCTATTTCATCGGCACTGGTCTCTACACGTTCTACAAGACCCATCCTGCCCTGCTCGACTTCACCATGCCTAAGGGCGACGCCATCTTCCCCTTCTTCATGATGAGCCAGCTCCCCCAGGGGCTTGCGGGCTTGCTCATAGCTGCCATTTTCGCCGCCACCATGAGCACCATCAGCAGTAATATCAACTCTGTCTCCACCGCCTTTGGCATCGATTTCGTGCGCCGTTTCCGTCCTTCCATCAGTGAGCGCCGCCTCCTTGGCGTAGCGCGGCTCACGTGTGTGGTCAGCGGTCTCATCGGGGTAGGCATAGCGCTGCTTATGGCGACGTGCGACATCCTCTCCCTGCTCGACTATTTCAACACCCTGCTCGGTCTCCTGACAGGCGGTCTTGGCGGTCTCTTCCTCATGGGCATTTTCCTGCCCCGCGTCAGCGGTCGCGCGGCTCTCACGGGCTTCGTCGTTGGCACGCTTGCCGTCTTCTGGGTCCACTTCTGCACCTCCGCCTCGCTCTTCCTCTACGGGGCTGTGGGCATAGTTGTCAGTGTGCTCACGGGCTGGCTTCTCAGTTTAATCCCAAACCGTAAACGCTTATGATAGATTTCCGCGCCCTCGAGGCGCAATACAAGAGCGAGTTGCTGGAGCGCGTCATGCCTTTCTGGATGAGCCACAGCATCGACAACGAGTGCGGTGGCTTCTTCACCTGCCTCGAACGCGACGGCACGGTCTACGACACCGACAAGTTCATCTGGCTGCAGTGCCGCCAGGTGTGGATGCTTGCCACCCTTTACAACCGCGTGGAGCGGCGGCAGGAGTGGCTCGACGCTGCCCTGCAGGGCGCGCGCTTCCTCCTCAGCCATGGGCACGACGGGCGTTACAACTGGTATTTCTCCCTCACACGTGAGGGCAAGCCCCTTGTGCAGCCCTACAACATCTTCTCCTACACCTTTGCTGCCATCGCTTTCGGCCAGCTCTACAAGGCCACGGGCGACCCACTCTATGCCACTGTGGCAAGGCAGACGTTCAATCTTGTCCTTCAGCGCCGCTCCTCTCCCAAGGGGCAGTGGAGCAAGGCAGTGCCTGGCACCCGCCCCCTTAAGACTTTCGACCTCCCCATGATTCTCTGCAATGTGGCGCTGGAGCTGGAGTCTCTGCTCGAGCCTTCTTTCCTCAGTGAGACCATAGACCTCTGCCTCCACGAGGTTCTCGAGGTCTTCTACCGCCCCGAGCTGGATCTCGTGGTGGAGTGCGTCGGCACTGATGGCCAGCTCGTCGACTGCCACGAGGGTCGCCTTCTCAATCCCGGGCACGCCATAGAGTCCATGTGGTTCGTCATGGATCTGGGCTCACGTCTTGGCAGGCCGGAGCTCATTAGTCAGGCTACGCAGATAGCCCTGCGTGAGGTGGAGTATGGTTGGGACCCCGTCTATGGCGGCATTTTCTATTTCATGGACCGCCTTGGCCGTCCCCTTCAGCAGCTGGAGTTCGACCAGAAGCTCTGGTGGGTGCACATAGAGGCTCTCATAGCCATGATAAAGGGCTATCGTCTCACTGGCTCCCAGGAGTGCCTCTCGTGGTTCGAGAGGTTGCACGCCTACGTGTGGGAGCATTTCGTCGACCCTCAGTATCCCGAGTGGTTCGGCTATCTCACTCGCCGTGGCGAGCCGCTGCTCACCCTCAAGGGCGGCAAGTGGAAGGGTTGCTTCCATGTTCCCCGCGGTCTCTTGCAGGTCTGGCAAACCCTCTCCGCCCTATGAGCCTGCGCCGCCTCCTTCTCCTGTTGCTCGTCTCGCTCAGCCTTGCCTTGCGGGGTTTCGGTCAGACTCTCTCCGCCCATCGGGGCGAGGTGCAGGGAGGCTACAACTTCATGTTCTACGACCCGCAGGATGAGGCTTATGCCTCTCCCTCAGCCCACTTCCCCCTGCTCATCTTCCTGCATGGGGCGAGCCTTTGCGGCACCAATCTGGACAAGGTGAAACGCTACGGTCCCCTCGACGCCATCAGCAAGGGAGTGGGCATAGACTGCTACGTGCTTGCGCCCCAGAACCCCGGCGGCTCATGGAACCCGCAGAAGGTGTGGCGCACTGTCGAGTGGGCCAAGGAGCATTACCACGTGGATGTCACACGCATCTATGTCTACGGGATGAGCCTTGGCGGATATGGCACCATAGACCTTGCCGCCACCTACCCCGACAGCCTGGCGGCTGCCATGGCTATATGCGGTGGGGGCAGTGTAGCCGACCTCAGCGGGCTTTCGCGCCTGCCCCTGTGGATAATCCACGGCTCTGCCGACCGTGCCGTCTCCGTGAGCGAGTCCCAGCGTGTGGCTGATGCCGTCAGGGCTACTGGCGACGACTCTCGCCTCATTTTCACCATTCTGCCCAAGGTCGACCACGGCATGCCGGCCCGCGTTTTCTATCTCTCGGTCACCTACGACTGGCTTTTCTCGCATTCCACCATGGACGAGGACCGCCCCGTCTGCCGCGATTTCGAGATTACACGCCAGATGTTGCAGGATGCCTACGACCTCTTGAAAGATGTTGATTACGAGAGAGAATGACACCCCATGCCACCGCACTGATATGACCGTTTACATCGACTCCGACCTACAGCGTCTTTCCGACAGCGAGATACTCCGTCTCATCTCCGGCTTCCCTGCCCAGCGGCGCGAGAGGCTCCTTGGCTGCCGCAATGCCATGGCGCGCCGCCAGGGGGCGCTTGCCTACCTGCTGCTGTGCCGTGCGCTCAGCGAGCGGTGGGGTATCACCGCGCAGCCCACCTTCTCGTTCGGGGAGCACGGCAAGCCATTCCTCGCGGGGCACCCCGGTGTTCACTTCTCTCTCAGCCATTGCCGCCTTGCCGTGGCGTGCGCTGTCTCCTCCGTCCCCGTTGGCATAGACGTGGAGACCATTCGCCAGCCCCGTGAGGCCCTGCTGCGCCACGTCATGAACGAGGAGGAGGTCGCCTCCATCCACGCTGCCGCCGACCCCGCCCTTCAGTTCACCCGTCTCTGGACGCGCAAGGAGGCCCTGCTCAAGCTCTCCGGCACGGGGCTCGCCCACGTAAGCCTCCCCACAGTGCTTGCTGGCAGTCGCGCCCATCTGGAGACCACCCTCTGCCAGGGCTTCCTCTATTCCGTGGCATATTGGGGGGATGATTAGTGGGAATTCCCCTTCTTTACATACTCTACGATGCACGACGTTGATTAGGTGGCTGTGGTCCACAACGGGAAGGTGTCCACAGACACCCATGCAAGGGTGTCTGCCTATACCCATGCAAGGGTGTCTACGGATACCCATGCAAGGGTGTCCGCGAACGACTATTCATACTCTTATATCAACGAGAATGGGTTGTGGTTCATCCACGCATAAGGGAGACTGCCCCTCCCCTTCCTGCCTCTTTACAGGCTACTGATAATCTTGTCGTTGGCATCGTCCACCTTGTTGTTTTGTATGGAGGCGAGGTATATCTCCGTGGTCCTCTCCGAGTCGTGCCCCATGCCGCGGCTGATAACGGCTGTGGGGACGCGCTTGTCGCGGGCGGCGCTTGCCCACGAGTGGCGCGCCACGTACATGGTGAGCCTCACGCGCAGGTCTGCCGCCACGGCCAGGCGGTGTAGGTTGCGGTTGACGCACTGCATGGTGGAGAGGTACTGGCGGCGGTGGAGAATGCCCTCCTCCTCTCCCTCGCGCAGGCTTATGATAGGGAGCAGATAGGCGGAACCTTGGCAGCGCGAGGAGTACTTGTCCACTATCTGCTGCATCTCGCGTCGCCATCTGATGGTGAGCTGCTGCCCAGTCTTGCGACGCACGTAGGTGAGGTAGCCGCCAGAGAGGTTGCGGGCTTGCAGGTGGGCCATGTCCACGAACGACATGCCGCGGGTGAGGAAGGAGAAGATGAACATGTCGCGCGCGAAATCGAGATAGGGGTAGGCGCTGAGGTCGGCACGGCGCAACAGCTTGACATCGCGCAGGAGGATGGCTCGCTTGGGGGTGCGGTCGACTCCCGTGTAGACGTTCTCGAAAACGGTGGCGCGCGCGGTCAGGCCCTCCCGTGCCGCTCGGTTGATGATGGCTCGCAGGTTGCGCATATAGAAGGAGATGGTGTTGCGGCAAACGCCGCCACGGCGCAGGTGTGCCTCGAATCGCTCGATGAGGTCGGAGTCCATCATCTCGAAGTGTAGTTCGGTTTTGTCCTCCCGCCAGCCCAAGGGCAAGTGGTTACGCTTGTTCAGCCTCGCTGGGGCTGTAGAGGTCGGGTCATTCTTTGTTTCCCAGAACGCACGCAACGCCACCATGGCGGAGTGGTAGCACTCGGCTGTGCGCTCCTTGCCCATGGTGCGGAGGCGATCTATCTGCCCCTGGGCAAACTGGAAGATGGTGAGGCGGCTGGGCGCTCCAAGTTGGTTGTAGAGCTGGAGAATGTCGTCGGTTGTGAATGGGTTGCCCGATGCCTCGAGCGAGCCCAGCGCCTGGCGAAGACGCTCCTCTGCGGTGGCGAGGTAGGCACGTATGGCGGCGAGGCGCTGCTCCCCAGCACGCGAGAAGGAGGCGGGAATCAGCCGCTGCCCGGAAGGGTCCCACTCGGTGGGGGAGACGTGAATGCCAGTGTGCAGGCGGCGTGACACGCGGTGGTGGATAACCTGGAAGTAGAGCGAACCCTCTTCGCCAGAGCCATGAGGCTCTCTGAACCTAAGTTTGATTGAAGCCATGATTTGAAATAATTATAAAGAATGAAAATTGTAATGTGTGGGTAAGAATAATAGCCGCAAAATTAAAAAGAATGCCCCAACCTCTACTTAACCGCATGCCCCCAGGGCTTGCGGATAAGGGTGAAAGTTGGCAAAGGGCAGCATTTTTATCATAGAGATGGAAGGAGATTCACTATTTTTTTGTAAGTTTGCAAGAACTTCAAAGAAAAATACCATTAACAAACACACTCAAGGATATGACAAAGTCGATATTGGAAGGCCGCCCCGCTCTGGCAGCGGAGGTGGAGAAGACCGCTGAAGTGGCGGGGCATCTGTGGGAAAAAGGCTGGGCTGAGAGGAACGGCGGCAACATCACGGTGAACATTACCGAACTGGTGGACGACGAGGTGCGTGGCATGAAGGCTATAGCGCCCGTGACCGCCATAGGGCTGACGCTGCCCCACCTGAAGGGCTGCTACTTCTATTGCAAGGGGACGGGCAAGCGCATGCGTGACCTGGCGCGCCGCCCGATGGAGAACGGCAGCGTGATACGCATACTTGACGACTGCGCGCACTACGAGATTATAGCCGACAACCCCGTGCGCCCGACAAGCGAACTGCCCTCGCACCTGATGATTCACAACTATCTGTTGGGCAAGGGCAGCCCCTACAGGGCGACGCTGCACACCCACCCGATAGAGCTGGTGGCGCTGACGCACAGCCAGCAGTGGATGGAGAAAGACAAGGCGAGCCGCACGCTATGGAGCATGATACCGGAGACGAAGGCCTTCTGCCCGAGAGGGCTGGGCATGGTGCCTTACATGCTGCCCGGCAGCAACGAGTTGGCGGAGGCGACGCTGAAGACTATCGACGACGACTACGACGTGGTGATGTGGGAGAAGCACGGGGTGTTTGCCACCGACGTGGACGCTATGGAGGCGTTCGACCAGGTGGACGTGCTGAACAAGAGCGCCCTAATATACATACGCGCCCTTGCCATGGGCTTCACGCCCGAGGGCATGAGCGACGAGCAAATGGCAGAGATGACGAGAGCCTTCAACCTGCCTAAATAATAGCTATGCGGCGCTGGAACAGAATATAAGACATATAAATAGATACAATTATGAAAAGATTCGCATTCAAAATGTACTTGAAGCCCGGCTTCGAGAAAGAATATGAGAAGAGGCACGCCGCCTTGTGGCCAGAGCTGAAGAAGCAGATAAAGGACTCTGGAGTGAGTAACTACAGCATCTACTGGGACAAGGAGTCGAACTACCTGTTCGGTTACCAGGAGGTGGAGGAGGGAGCCGCCAACACGCAGGATGCCTCCGCCGCCGACGAGATAACGCTGAAATGGTGGGCTTACATGAAGGACATAATGGAGACCAATCCCGACAACAGCCCGGTAACCGTACCTATTCAGGAGGTATTCCACTTAGACTAAAACATATCCCCTTAGGATGGCGAGGATACCGATGCTTGGCATGACCCCAGAGGAGCTGCGTGAAGTGGCAGCCTATGCGGGTCTGCCTAATTTTGCCGCGGGGCAGATGGCGCGGTGGCTGTACGTGAGGCACGTGCGCCAGACGGATGAGATGAGCGACATCTCCAAGCTGGGGCGCGAGAGGCTGGCGGAGGCTTACACCATAGGCTGCACAGAGCCAGAGGAGAGGCACGAGGCGGCGGACGGCACGGTGAAGTACCTCTTCGCCACACGTGGGGGAGGGCACGTGGAGACTGTCTTTATTCCCGATGATGATAGGGCTACACTCTGCGTGTCGTGCCAGGTGGGGTGCCGCATGGCTTGCAAGTTCTGCATGACGGGCAGGCAGGGCTTCGGAGGCGACTTGGACGTGGCGGACATAATGAACCAGATATACAGCGTGCCGGAGCGCGAGAGGCTGACTAACATAGTGTTCATGGGGCAGGGAGAGCCACTGGACAACTGGGATAACGTGCTGAGGGCGACGGAGATACTGACCTCTTCGTGGGGCTACGCATGGAGCCCTAAGAGAGTGACCATAAGCACCGTGGGCACGAGAAAGGGGCTGCCGCGGTTGCTGGCAGAGACGAAGTGCCACGTGGCAGTGTCGCTGCACAACCCATTCCCTGCCGAAAGGGCTGAGATGATGCCTGCCGAGAGGGGCTTCCCGCTCACGGAGATGCTGGCGCAGCTGCGCACGGTGGACTGGACGCACCAGCGCCGCCTTTCGTTTGAGTATATAGTGATAAACGGGGTGAACGACTCTCCCACCCACGCCAGGGAGCTGGCGAGGCTGCTCGCCCCGCTGGATTGCCGTGTTAACCTGATACGCTTCCATCAGCTGCCCGACTCGCCCTACCGTCCCGCGCCGGAGGAGACTATGGTGTGGCTGCGGG
>JAJPYT010000067.1 GCA_021204845.1 Prevotellaceae bacterium
ACCCAGGCCATATAGACCAGCACCTCTTCCCCTTCTACCAGCAGGGCATACAGGACGGCACGCTCACCCGCGACAAGGCTAAAGAGCTGATAAGCTGCCTCTGGGTCAAGTTCAACAACCAGCCCGCACCCCCGAAAGTGGGCATCACAGCGCTTGAGTCGGGCACCTACAACGACTTCACTAACATAAACATAGGAGGCATTGACAGCGAAGGCAAGAATGCGGTCAACGAGCTTTCTTACATAATATTGGAGGTGCAGGAGGAGTTGCACGAGTTGCAGCCGGGCCTCTCCATCCATGTCTCAAGCGTGACACCCGATGAGTTCGTTCTGGCAGGCGCACGCGTAATACGTCAGGGGCATGGATATCCGTCCATTTTCAACCCCGATGTATATACCAAGGAGCTGATGCGCCAAGGCAAGTCGCGCCACGACGCCAACGAGGGCGGCTGCTCGGGTTGCATAGAGGTGGGGGCATTCGGCAAGGAGGCATACATCCTCACTGGATACCTGAACACCCCTAAGATACTGGAGCTCACGCTGAACAACGGCACCGACCCGCAGACGGGCAAGCTGCTTGGGCTGCGCACGGGCGACCCCTGCCAGTTCAAGACGTACGACGAGCTCTATGACGCTTTCCACCAGCAGATGGTGCACTTCGTGAACATGAAGCTTGCGGTGAACAACTACATTGAGCGCATGTTCTCGCTCTACGCCCCTGCCACGTTCCTCTCGCTCTTCATAGACGACTGTATAGCCAACGGCCGTGACTATTACAGTGGCGGCGCGCGCTATAACACCTCATACATACAGTGCACCGGGCTGGGCACCACGACAGACTGCCTATCGACGCTGAAGAAGCACGTCTTTGAGGACGGGCGTTACACAATGAAGGAGATGTTGGCGGCAGTGAAGGCAAACTTCCAGGGACAAGAGAAGATGCGCCAGTACATAGTAAACCACACGCCTTTCTTCGGCAACGACGATGACTATGCCGATGCCATTGCAGTTAAGGTTTACAACGATTTGGTGAACGCCATAGAGGGGCACCCCAACACCCGCGGCGGTCTCACACAGCTGAACATGCTCTCCACCACCTGCCACAACTATTTCGGCTCGGTCTGCGGAGCTTCGGTGAACGGCAGGTTTGCCCAGTTCGCCATTTCCGACGGCACATCTCCAGCCCATGGGGCAGACACTCAGGGGCCCACCTGTGTGGTAAAGTCCCTTGGCAAGCTGGACCAGACAAAGTCGGGCGGAACACTGCTGAACGTGCGTTTCGTGCCTCACATCATGTCGCGCGAGGAGGACCTTCGCAAGCTCGTCTCCCTCATACGCACATACTTTACCATGGGTGGCCATCACATACAGTTCAACGTTGTGGACACGGAGACCTTGCTCGACGCTCAACAGCACCCCGAACAGTATCGCGACCTGCTGGTGCGCGTGGCTGGCTATTCAGACTACTTCAACGACATGACCCCGCAGCTGCAAAACGAGATTATAGCCCGCACGCAGAACGAGGAGTTCTAACGGCGCAGGCTCTCTGGTCTCTCCATCCCCTCTACGCTCATGGCTCTTGTCTTCGACATCAAACGCTTCTCGCTCAACGACGGGCCAGGCATACGCACCACCATATTCATGCAGGGCTGTCCGCTGCACTGCGTGTGGTGCCATAACCCTGAGGGCATCAGTCCCCATCCCGTGCGGCTCTATAACAAGAAGAAATGCATCGGCTGCTCCTCGTGCGTGGAAGCCTGCCCCCACGGGGTGTTGCGCCTCACGCCCGACGGCATAGTGGGCGGCGAGGGTTGCGTGCTATGCGGCAGTTGTGCCGAGGCTTGCCCCTCGCGCGCCATGGAGATGGCGGGCAAGGAGTGGACCGTAGAGCAGTTGATGGCGCAGGTGGAGAGGGAGAGGCAGATAATGACCAGTTCGGGCGGGGGCGTTACCCTCTGCGGAGGCGAGCCGCTTATGCACCACCATGCTCTCTTGGAGATATTAGACGCGGTGGGGCAGGCAGGCTTTCACCGTGCGGTGGACACGTCGTTGTATGCTGCCGCCACGGAGGTCAAGCAAGTGATGGAGCGGTGCGAGTTGCTACTCATAGACCTGAAGCATACCGATTCCAGCTTGCACCACTTCTACACTGGAGTGGATAACGGACTCATACTCTCAAACATAAGGCTGGTGAGCGAGGCGGCTCACACTTACTGGATACGCATACCCCTGATAGTGGGAGTGAACGCTGACGCAGCAAACCTGCAGGCCTCTGCCGCCTTCCTCGCCTCGTTGCCTACGCCGCCAGAGGTGGTATGCCTGTTGCCTTACCACGACATTGGCAAGGGCAAGCACGCCCGAATGGGCACTACCTACAACCCTGCCGCGCTGCCCATGCGTGAGCCTTCGGTGGAGGAGCAGGAGGCAGCTCTCGGTTACTTCACCTCACGAGGTCTCACAGCCCGCATTGGGGGCTGATACAGTAAGCTTTTTCCCACATAGTTATTCCCCTGTGATTGTTGCCACTATGCTGCGGCTGCCGCCATAGTCGCGGAACTCGCAGAGGTAGATGCCCTGCCACGTGCCAAGCGCCAAGCGCCCGTTACGTATGGGGATGGTGAGGCTGGGCCCTATCATTGCACATTTCGCATGGGCAGGCATGTCGTCGTCGCCTTCCAGGGTGTGCTGATAGTAAGGCTGGCGCTCGGGCACCAAGTGGTTAAAGACGCTCTCCATGTCTGTACGCACGTCGGGGTCGGCGTTCTCGTTTATGGTGAGAGCCGCCGAGGTATGGCGTATGAAGAGATGGAGCAGCCCAACCTGGGGCAGCTCGGGTAAGTGACGCGCCACCTCGGCGGTTACGAGATGAAAGCCGCGGCGGCGTTCCTGTAATCTGAATTCAACTTGATTCCACACGTTATTCTTGTTATGTACTCATTATAGGCTTATGACGAGTATCTATTGTATGCCGTAGCGATCCTATATGGATCGTTGCGGCGATCCTATATGAATCGTCATGGCGATCCTATATGGATCGTTCCGATGGACTACGGTATGGGTTGTATTGCCGCTCATAGGCTATGGTTGTAGATGGTCCATGGCCAGGGTAGACGACCGTCTCTGGTGGTAGGGTGAGGAGCTTATCCCTAAGGCTTTGCAGCAGGGCACGCCAACTCCCTTGGGGCGTGTCTGTGCGGCCCACGCTGCCCTGGAATAGTGTGTCGCCGCTCACCAGAATCCTGTCTGCCTCGCAATAGAAGCAGAGACCTCCGGGAGTGTGCCCTGGGGTGTGGATGACCTTAAGCTCCGCATTGCCGACAGGGATTACCTGTCCGTCCTCCAGAAAGCCCCCGATCCCCACCTTAGGCAGGGGGAGAGCCACACCGCACAACTCACGGGCAAGGCGGGGTCCGTCGGCATAGACGGTTTGCTCCTCGGTGTGGCACTCTGGTTGCAGACCGTACTTCTCGTGCAAGAGGTCGAGCCCGAACACGTGGTCGAAATGCATGTGGGTCTGCAAAGCATGGCGCAGGGTGATGCCCTCTTGGCTGATGTATTCCTCTATCGGGGAGAACTCTCCTGAGTCGAAGGCACCGCAGTCGACTATCACCCCCTCACGTGTGGCGGGGTCGCTCACCACGTAACAATTCTCCTCTATGGGATTGACGACGAAACGCTTTACTGTTATCATAATGATATATACACGATATTCTTAGTTTGGAAATATTCTTCTTCGAAATAGTCAGAGACGGGAACAATGTCGGTGAGCGACTTTATGGGACGCGTCTCCTGCTCCAGCTCGCCACCCTTCAGGCAGATGACCCCTGGCGGCAGGGCGTTGAGCTGCTCGTGGCAGATGTTCTTGCGCGCCACCTTCACCAAGTCGGGCAGGGGCATCACCGCACGGCACACCACGAAGTGGAACTTGCCCTTCTCCTCCTCGGCGCGCCCCCAGCGGGCGGTAACGTTGTCGAGTCCAAGGGAGCGGGCGATCTCCGTGCAGACGAGTATCTTTTTCTTCGTGCCGTCGAGCAGGAGGAACCTGCACTCGGGGAACATGATGGCAAGAGGTATGCCAGGGAAGCCGCCGCCAGTGCCGAGGTCCATGATGGAAGTGCCGGGGCGGAAGTTCACGAGCCGCGCTATGCCGAGGGAATGTAGCACATGGTGCTCGTAGAGGTTGTCTATGTCGCGGCGGGAGATGACGTTTATCTTGGCGTTCCACTCGTTGTAGAGTGGTCCGAGAGCCTCGAACTGCTCCGTCTGTCGGGCAGTGAGATGGGGGAAGTATTTCTTTATTAGTTCCATATGTGTCTTAATGCTTTCTCAAGATGGAAACGAGGGCGCAGAGCCCCAGCAGCATGGGATAGTAGAGATGAGGGATTATCTCTATGGGGTTTATGCTTGCCAGACCGCTGGCTATGAGCAGTTGCGCCCCGTAGGGTATGATGCCCTGCGCGAAGCAGGAGAACGTGTCGAGCAGGCTGGCGGAGCGGCGTGGAGAGAGGCGGTATTTAACGGTTATCTCCCTTGCCAGAGGTCCCACGGTGAGTATCGCTATAGTGTTGTTGGCTGTGCAGAGGTCGGTGAACACAGCCAATGCCGCTATGGTAAGCTCTGCCCCCCTGCTGCCCGATATGCTGCTGGTGAGCCGCTGCAACAGGAAGTCGATGCCCCCTAAGTGGCGTATCACTCCCACCATACCGGCCGCCATGAGAGTTACAATTATCAACTCGCTCATGCCCATGATGCCGTCGCCCATAGCGCCGAGCCAGTGGAAAAAGTTATAGTCAGCCCCCAGCAGCCCGATTAGGCATGTGCTGAGGATACCGAGGGTGAGCACCGCCATCACGTTAATGCCGCAGAGAGCCGTGACAAGCACCAGCACGTAGGGCAAGACAAGCAGCCAGTCTATGTGGCGCGTAACATCAGGGGCGGTGGTGTGCATGCCTGTAACTATGTATAAGACAAGCACTACCAGTGCGGCAGGGAGGGCAATGCGTATGTTGGTGCGGAACTTGTCGGACATGCGGCAGCCCTGTGTCTTTGTGGCCACGATGGTAGTGTCTGATATAAAACTGAGGTTGTCTCCGAAGAAAGCTCCGCCCACCACTGCGGCAACCATCACGGGCAACGGCGCTCCCGTCTCTTGGGCGATGCCAGTGGTTATCGGCACCAGGCTGGCTATAGTGCCCACGCTTGTGCCTACAGAGAGGGAGATGAGGCAGGAGGCAAGGAACATGCTGGCAAGCAACAACTTGGGGGGCAAGAGGATGAGGCAGAAGTCCACCGTGGCCTGAATGGAGCCGATGGCCTTGGCGGTGGAGGCAAACGCCCCGGCAAGGATGAATATCCATATCATCATAAGCAGGTCTCCCTGTGCCGCTCCCTTGGAAAATATCCTTATCCGCTCGTCAAGCTTTCTGCCTCGCAAGATGAGAATGGAATAGACAGAGGAGAGAAGGAAGGCAACGGTGATGGGCACGGCATAGAAATCGTTCTCCACAAGGCTCAGGAGCAAATAGAGAGCCAGGAAGACGACCAGAGGCGAGAGCGCCAGCAGACCTTTACGCAGATTGATAGTTTCCATTAGGAGAGGCTTTTCCCCGTGCGAAGTTACAATAAAATAAGGTATAATTCTTCCCCGATCCTATTTTTTTGACCGTGAGGGTGGCTATTGTCAATGAAAAGATGTAATTTTGCGTAGAAGATATATGATAACAACTTAGCACTTAAATAATATGGCAAAAATCGTAACTATGGGCGAGATCATGCTTCGCCTGTCCACTCCAGGACAATCGAGATTCGTGCAGTCAGACACGTTGTGCGTTAACTATGGCGGCGGTGAGGCCAATGTGGCGGTAAGCTGTGCCAACTATGGGCACGAGGCTTACTTCGTATCCAAGCTCCCCGAACATGAGATAGGGCAGGCTGCGCTCAACAGCCTGCGCAAGTTCGGCGTGCACACCGATTATATCGCGCGTGGCGGCAACCGCTTGGGCATCTACTACTTGGAGACAGGGGCTTCCATGCGTCCCTCTAAGGTGATCTACGACCGTGCTGGCAGCAGCATAGCCGAGGCGAAGCCCGAGGATTTCAATTTCGAAGAGATATTCAGCGGTGCCGACTGGTTCCACTGGAGCGGCATAACCCCCGCCATAAGCGATGCCTCGGCAGAGTGCCTTAGGCAGGCTTGCATAGCGGCTAAGAAGGCTGGCGTGACCGTGAGTTGCGACCTCAACTTCCGCAAGAAACTGTGGACCAGCCAGAAGGCGCAGAGCATAATGAAGCCTCTTATGCAATATGTGGATGTGTGCATAGGCAATGAGGAGGACGCTGAGCTGTGCCTTGGCTTCAAGCCAGAGAGCGACGTGGAAGGCGGCAGCACCGACGCCGAAGGGTACAAGGGTATATTCAAGGGTATGATGGAGACGTTCGGCTTCAAGTATGTCATCAGCACGCTCAGGGAGAGTTTCTCGGCGACACACAACGGATGGAAGGCCATGATATACGACGGTAAGGAGTTCTACGTTAGCAAGCGCTATGACATCAATCCCATAATAGACCGTGTGGGCGGAGGCGACAGTTTCTCAGGCGGCATCATCCACGGACTGCTCACCAAGCCTAACCAGGGCGAGGCTCTGGAGTTCGCCGTTGCGGCAAGTGCCCTTAAGCACACTATCCCTGGTGATGTGAACATGGTTTCGGCTGCCGAGGTGGAGGCTTTGGCAGGTGGCGCGGCCAACGGGAGAGTTCAAAGGTAATAGAGTAAAGTAACAAGGAGAATAGAGATATGGCTAAATTTGACAAGATTGCAGTTTTGCAGAAGATAGGTCAGACGGGCATGGTCCCGGTGTTTTACCATAAGGACAGTGAGGTGGCGAAGCATGTGATAAAGGCTTGCTACGACGGGGGCGTGCGCGCTTTTGAGTTCACCAACCGTGGCGACTTTGCCCATGAGGTGTTTGCCGATTGTGTGAAATATGCCGCTACGGAATGCCCCGAGATGGCTTTGGGCGTAGGCAGCGTGGTGGACGCTCCCACGGCGGCGCTCTACATACAATTAGGTGCCTGCTTCGTTGTGGGTCCGCTATTCAATCCCGATGTGGCGACCGTTTGCAACCGCCGCCTTGTGCCTTACTGCCCTGGCTGCGGCACGGTAAGCGAGATAGGCAAGGCTCAGGAGGTGGGCTGCGACCTTACCAAGGTGTTCCCGGGCGATGTCTACGGGCCAGCCTTCGTGAAGGGCATGATGGCTCCCTGCCCATGGAGCAAGATAATGGTGACTGGCGGCGTTTCCCCGACTGAGGAGAACCTCACGGCGTGGGTGAAGGCTGGTGTCTATTGCGTGGGCATGGGCTCGAAGCTCTTCCCTGGCGACAAGGTGAAGGCGCAGGATTGGCAGTACGTCACAGACAAGTGTGTTGAGGCTCTCGGTTATATAGCCAAGGCAAGGGCACAGAAATAAAGCGCTCCTCTCTAAGTAATACTGTGGCTAAGGAAAAGAAAACATGGGTGGTACCCGAGGGTCAGGAACTCACGGAGATGGACAGAATCATCCTCTCGTTCCAGCATAGGGGCAAGAAGGTGCCGACCCGCGACTTGATAAAGACTCCTGAACAGATAGACGGTATTCGCAAGGCTGGTGTACTGAACACTGCCGTGCTGGATGCCGTCGCTGAAATGATAAGACCTGGCATCTCCACATTGCAGATAGACGAGCTGGTCTACAACTTTACCACGAAGCATGGTGGCATACCTGCCCCGCTCAACTACGAGGGCTTCCCTGCCAGTTGCTGCACCAGCGTGAACGATGTGGTTTGCCATGGCATTCCCTCTGCTCGTGAGATACTGGAGGAGGGAGATATCGTGAATGTGGACTGTACCACCATTCTCAATGGTTATTATGCCGATGCCAGCCGGATGTTTGTCATTGGGGGCAAGACTGAACCTCGCTGGCAGCAGCTGGTGGACGTGGCGTGGCAGTGCCTGAAGATAGGGGAGCAGGTGTGCTCACGGCCATACGTATTCGTGGGCGACATAGGCAATGCTATTGCTAATCATGCGCATAAGAACCACATGTCCGTTGTGCGTGACCTATGCGGTCATGGGGTGGGGCTGGAGTTCCACGAGCCGCCCGATGTGGAGCATTACGGGCATAAGGGCACAGGCATGTTACTGGTCCCTGGCATGACGTTTACCATTGAGCCGATGATAAACCTGGGGCATTGGGAGGTGTGTTCTGATCCCGACGACCCAACGGGCTGGATTGTGCTTACCGCCGACGAGGAGGCAAGCGCACAATGGGAGCATACCTACCTCATGACAGAGAATGGGGTGGAGATTATCACTCACTGATACGTAAATATATTATATGGAGAAAAACGTAGTCATACTGGGCATCGAGAGCAGCTGTGACGACACCAGCGCGGCAGTCATAAAGGATGGCTTCTTGCTTAGCAACGTTACTGCCAGTCAAAGCGTCCACATGGCGTATGGCGGTGTTGTACCCGAACTTGCTTCCCGCGCTCATCAGCAGAATATAGTTCCCGTGGTAGACCAGGCTCTGAAGAAGGCTGGTGTCACTCTTTCTGACCTTAATGCCATTGCTTTCACTCGTGGTCCTGGGCTTCTTGGCTCGCTGCTTGTAGGCGTGTCGTTCGCGAAAGGCTTGGCGGCTGCGCTCTCCATTCCTCTTGTTGATGTCAACCATTTGCATGGTCACATTCTTGCTCACTTCATAAGGGAGCAGGGCGACCAGTGGGAACCGCCAACCTTCCCTTTCCTCTGCCTCTTGGTGAGTGGGGGCAACTCGCAGATAGTCCTCGTGCGTGCATATAACGATATGCAGATCATAGGACAAACCATAGATGACGCCGCTGGCGAGGCTATCGACAAATGCTCAAAGGTCATGGGGCTTGGCTATCCTGGAGGTCCCATTATCGATCGTCTCGCACGTCAGGGAGATGCCTCTGCCTTCAGTTTCGCCAAGCCACACATTGCTGGCTACGACTATAGCTTCTCTGGTCTGAAGACATCTTTCCTTTACAACTTGCGCCATTGGATAGCCGACGACCCCGATTTCATAGAGCATCATAAGTGTGACCTTGCCGCCTCGCTGGAGCGCACAATAGTGGAGGTGTTGATGGAAAAACTTCGCCTTGCGGTCAGAGACCTCGGCATCAAGCAAGTGGCTGTGGCTGGTGGGGTAAGCGCCAACACAGGTTTGCGTGATGCCTTCCTCGATCATGCCCGGCGCTTTGGCTGGAAGGTCTATATCCCCCGCTTCAGCTATACCACCGATAATGCCGCCATGATAGCCATGGCTGGCTATTACAAGTATCTCGATTCCGATTTCTGCCCGATGGAAAGCCCCGCATACAGCCGTGTGACAATGAATTAGAACCATTCATGGAAAAAAAGGAAATAAAGTTTTTGACGGAAAAGAGAAAAGTCGTATCTTTGCAATCGTTTTTAGAATAATAAGGTGCCTTTGGTGGCACGGCAAACGAATAAGGAATAAGAGAAATGTCAAGGATTTGTCAAATTACGGGAAAGAAGCCCGGTGTAGGCAACAAGGTTTCACACTCGAAGCACCGCACAAAGCGCCGCTTCGACATCAACCTCTTCACAAAGAAGTTCTATTACGTTGAGCAAGAGTGCTGGATTAGTCTGCGACTCACAGCAGCTGGTCTGCGCGTAATCAACAGGATCGGTCTGGATGCCGCTCTCACGAAAGCCGTTGCCAAGGGGTATTGTGATTGGAAAGACATTAAAATAATTGGTTAACGCAGGGAGACACAGAGAATCATGGCAAAGAAAGCTAAAGGTAACAGAGTGCAAGTGATATTGGAGTGCACAGAGATGAAGCAGAGCGGACTGCCCGGCACTTCACGCTACATTACCGTCAAGAACCGCAAGAACACCCCCGAGCGCTTGGAACTTAAGAAGTATAACCCCATACTCAAGCGCATGACAGTTCACAAGGAGATTAAGTAAGAGTAACAAGAATAAGATTAATAACTAAAACTACACACCATGGCAAAGAAAACAGTGGCCACCTTGCACACAGGCAAGTCTGAGGGCCGTTCCTATACAAAGGTGATTAAGATGGTGAAGAGCCCCAAGACGGGAGCTTACGTCTTTGATGAGAAGATGGTTCCCAACGAGGCAGCCAAGGACTTCTTTAAGAACTAAGATATTTCGACCCATAATAGCCGCCCCTACCTACCAAGGTTTAGGGGCGGTTTTTTTATCCATAGCATCTCCCTTCAGGAGGTTGCGAGGGTGTGGCACAAAGTGAAAGGTGGAGAGAAGGTGAAAGTTTTCCAGTAAAAAGGTCGTAGGTTGTGATACTTTTATTATCTTTGTTGTGAGTAAAAATACGCGGTCCACTGCGTAAAATGTGATAATATGTATAAAAGGGCAGAGTATCAGGTCATTAAAAGTAGGCTTGAAGAGCGACGAAGATTCATACAGGTTGTCATGGGCGCTCGTCAGATAGGTAAATCTACCGTCGTGAAACAGGTGTTGAAAGACTTGGATGTCCCTTATCGCTTCTTTTCAGCTGACAATGTACCTGCAACGAACCGTGCGTGGCTTTCAAACTGTTGGGCAGCTGTTCGCAGCCTGAAGGAGACCAACGGTTGGGAGAGTGTTATTCTTGTCATAGATGAGATACAAAAAATAACAAACTGGAGCGAGGCGGTGAAAAAAGAGTGGGATGAGGATACGTTCTATGATCGCAACATCAAGGTCTTGCTACTCGGCAGTAGCCGTGTTCTGTTGGAAAAGGGGTTGTCTGAGTCTCTGGCTGGACGTTTTGAGGAGATCCGCATGAGCCATTGGTGCTATCTGGAAATGAGAGAGGCTTTCGGCTTGCCGCTCGACCAGTATCTTTTTTACGGTGGCTATCCTGGTGCCGCTTCTTTTATCGGCGATGAAGACCGTTTTCAGCAATATATCCAATCAGCCATCATCGAGACGACTATTAACAAGGATATTCTGATGGACACTCCTATCAGTAAGCCAGCCCTGCTTCGCCAGACTTTTGAACTTGGAGCCGCTTATTCTGGAAAGTTGCTTTCGTTGAACAAAATGCTTGGCTCGCTACAAGATGCAGGGAATACGGCAACTCTGGCGGGATATATCAACCTGCTATGTGAAACTGGCTTGTTATGCGGACTTCAAAAGTTCAGCATCGACAACGCACGGCGAAAAGCGAGTATTCCGAAATTGCAAGTTTACAACAACGCTTTGAAGATGGTGTACAGCCCATTGACGTTCGAACAAACTATTATAGACCGCAAGGCTTGGGGACATATCTTTGAATCGGGAATAGGGGCTTATTTGGTCAGTCAGGCATTTATCCACCGTTTCGAGATATTCTATTGGCGCGAACGCAACGACGAGGTGGATTTCATCCTTCGCAAAAAAGGTTCTATCGTAGCCATCGAGGTCAAAGGCAATGCTGAGAAACGGACTGAAGGATTGGATAAATTCAGGCGGAAGTTCAATCCAACGGCTGCATTCATAGTTGGTGATGGAGGCATTGGTGCAGAGGAGTTTTTATCGATGGATATCACGAAGTTATTTTAATGGTAGTATTACAAAAGGGAGTGTCTGTAAAGACAATAAAAGTTCTTAAGGCTTAAAGAACCAGGCGAGATTAAACAATACTGGAAATATGCCTGATAGGCGTTAAGGCGTTAACGGAATTTCTATATGTCATTTTCCGAATGACGCTGTGTCGTTGCCTGAATTTCTATAGGTCGTTGCCGCCCGTTTCCCTTGCGAACATTACAATATCTATTTGTAATGTTTTATTCGAAGCTATCGCTTTGAGGTTCAAAGCAGTAGGGTATTCACTCTGTAAAGCAGGAAGTGTGTTTCTCTTACCGGGAGAGCGACAGACGGTGCAAAGGTAAGCATTATTTCGCATATATCATCTTTTCCGACCAAGAAAAATCCAATCATGACACAAAGTGGGGCGCAGAAAGAGCCGTAGGCAATACCTAAGGCTGCGCCACTCCACGTTTCGTAACCGCCTGCCTTCAGCTGGGCGGTGCGGGCAAGGAAAGAAGGAGATTGCCGAGAGAACACAACATTTTCCCGTGGATCAGAATCCGCGGCTGGAGGCTGGAACCCCGGAACCGCGGACAGCACCATCGCCACCCTTCATATCTCTTGCGCATGTGTGCGGCTGCTCAATATTTTTTCCCGACTGTCACCTGACAAATGCCGCAATGTTTGCCAAATGTTTGCCAAA